>JBFRWC010000031.1:0-5072 GCA_051439365.1 Leptolyngbyaceae cyanobacterium | reverse complement strand
CCTGTGAGCGGCGGGGTTCAGCTACCAAAATACGTCGGCTAAAATAGATTTAGCTGACTATCTAGTAATTAATACTATCTAAACATTCGCAATCTATGCGTTATGTCACCTGTCAAGCATACTGAACCTGTACTCTCTAGTGACATTGCTCCACAATCTGCTCGCATGGGAGGTTCTCCTCAACCTGGCAAGCGAGCTTATCTCCGTTGGGGCATAGGACTCACGATTTTAGCTGTTTTTGCGATCGCCTACGGCAGCTATCGTTCGGCACGAAATTTACTCCTAGAGAACTTGAGAACTGCAGCGCTCATCAAAGTGCAGGAAGGGGTGGATAAAGTTGATAAATGGCTAGCTGTTCGTAAGGTTGAGGTAAGTACCTTGGCCAATAGTCCTGCACTGCGATCGATGGACTCGACCATTGCCCTCCCCTACCTGGAATCAGAGGTTGATCGCCTTGAGTACTTCTATCATTTCGGCTATGTGTATCCCAACGGGGAATACTATGTCACCAATAAGGGCAAAGCTGATGCTAATCTGAGCGATCGCCCCCACATCAAGCAAGCATTACTCGGCAACATTTTCGTTTCCGATCCAGTTATTTCTAGGTCTCAAGGGATTCCTGTTGTCATTGTTGTTGCCCCTATTTGGGCAGGCGTTGCTAATGCCAGCGATATCGTCGGGATAAATACCGGGGTTGTTGATATCGATGAACTGTCAGCGGTTGTGAATCGTCTTGATGACGACTATGGCGACAACAGTTATGCCTTTGCCTTGAATTCAGCTGGGGCAGCCATTGTTCACCCAGATGAATCCCGTATAGGCACCCGCGAAAATCCGGCTCCCAGCTTCTTGGAGGATGAGGATCTTGAATTACAGCGCATTGCCCAAAGCATGGTTGAGCAAAGTAATAGTGCTAACCCACAGCCCGCGATAGACTCGGCTGTCCTTGATGGCAAGGATGTGTATGTTGCTAAGGTTCCCCTTACAGAAGCTAATTGGTCTGTTGCCTTGGTGATTCCCAGGGGTGAAATTGATAATCAACTACGACCATTGGATCTACTGGTTCTCACCATTCTAGGATTGGTAATTGCACTCACCCTTTTGCTGTGGCGGTTTCAGAACTTTGAGAAAACTCAACTGCAACAAGCAAAACAAGCCGCCGATGCCGCTAGCAAAGCCAAAAGTGATTTTTTGTCCACCATGAGCCATGAACTGAGAACCCCTCTCCATGCCATTATCGGATTTAGCCGGCTTTTGAGCGAGAATGAGGCAATCACCACAGGCAAAAAAGAACTCAATATTATCCGCCGTAGTGGTGATCATCTCCTGGAGTTGATTAATGACATCCTCACCATGTCAAAAATCGAGGTTGGGAATATTAACCTCAATAATTACAGTTTTGACCTACTGGAGCTACTGACCAACCTGCAAGATATGTTGGAATTGCGGGCGGATGCCAAAGACTTAAACCTGAGTTTTGAACTGGCAGAAGGAATTCCTCAATTTATTGAAGCAGACAGCAAGAAATTGCGTCAGGTTCTACTCAATTTACTAGGGAATGCGATTAAATTTACCGATCAGGGTTCAATCATTCTCCAGGTTAGCCCCTGTTGCCAGATTAATACATACTTTCAACAACCTAAAACACAAGCACCATCAGATGAAATGTTCGTCAACGGTTTGGCCTTCCAGGTTGTAGACACTGGTCTTGGTATTGCCCCTGAAGAACTGGCACTGTTGTTCCGTCCCTTTAGTCAAACCCAAGCCGGGATGAAATCCCAAGAAGGAACGGGTTTGGGATTAGCGATTAGTCAACGCTTAGTGCAGCTAATGGGCGGGAGCCTAGAAGCCAGTAGCACCCTGGATCAAGGCTCAGTTTTTTCCTTTACGATTGACTGCACCACTGTTGACGCCAAACAGGTGATTGCCAAAACCACTCCTCAATCAGTGAAAGGACTAGTCAGCGGTCAACCTGAATATCGCATTTTGGTGGCTGATGACCAGCCCATCAATCGGGATTTGGTTCGCCAAATTATGGAACCAGTTGGTTTCACAGTGAAAGCAGCAAAAAATGGCCAAGAGGCTGTCTCCATTTGGCAACAGTGGCAGCCTCATTTGATTTGGATGGATATGCGAATGCCTGTGATGAATGGCAAAGAAGCGACACAGGCAATTAGATCTGCGGAGGCTCAACAAGCTGAAGATCAACAAGTCGAACTCCAAGAAGCCGGATTTCAAACAACTGAACCTCAAGAAACTCAGCAAAACCGCACCATTATCGTGGCTCTCACCGCTAGCGGGTTAATGGAACATCGCAATGACATGATCAATGCTGGCTGTGACGATGTGGTGAACAAACCTTTTGTGCCTGAGACGTTATTTAGGATAGTTGCCCAGCATTTGGGGGTTAACTATATATATGCAGAGACTCCCAAAGTCTTGGAATCGAGTGCTGCCATTAGAGATTTACGCCCGGAACAACTGCCAGACGGTTGGTTACAGAATCTCTATCAATTAGCGTATGAAGCAGATGACCAAGGAATTCGAACCTTGCTAGAAATGCTTCCGGCAGACCATATCGATTGGAACCTCACCATATCAAAATGGGTTGATGATTTTCGATTTGAAGCCATTATGGAATTAGTCACTAGCCTGGACCCAGAACATGGACAATAGCCATCAGCAAAACAATATTCTCATTGTTGACGATATTCCTGAAAATGTGAGATTGCTGTCCCAGGCTTTAATATCCCGTGGCTATAGAGTGAGGGGAGTCACGGCTGGGATAATGGCATTGAGGGTGGCTGAATCGGGTTGGCCGGACTTAATTTTGCTGGATATTCAGATGCCTGAGATGGATGGCTACCAGGTTTGTGAAGCCTTGAAAGCAGAGCCCAGCACGCAAGATATTCCGGTTATTTTCCTGACCGCTTCGGATGAGATCCTTGATAAGTTCAAGGCTTTTTCGGGTGGTGGGGCTGACTACATTACCAAGCCATTTCAGATTGAAGAGGTCGTGGTTAGAATTGGGCATCAACTGAAGCTACAACAGGCTCAGACGGAAATTAAGCAATTAAACCAAGATCTGGAAGCGAAAGTTCAGGAACGAACTCACCAATTAGAGCAAATGAATGAGCGGTTGCTCGATGAAATTGAAGTTCGGCGTCAAGCAGAGCAGGCACTTAAGCAAAGCGAAAGAAGGCTGGAATTAGCGAAGACGGCTGCAAAAATTGGGGTCTGGGATTTTGACATAGCCCAGAATCGGCTGAATTGGGATCAAAACATGTACGAACTCTACAATGTGGATCCAAATCAGTTCGATGGAGCCTATGAGACATGGCGGCACTGCCTTCACCCGGAGGATTTGTCCCGTGCCCATGATGAAACCCAAGCGGCGATCGCAGGCAAACAGGACTTTCACACCGAATTTCGAGTGGTGTGGCCTAGCGGTGAAATCCGCCACATCGAAGCCCATGCCATTGTCCTGCGAAACGATGATGGTACGGCTCAACGCATGATTGGGGCGAATTGGGACATTAGTGAACGGGTAGGACTTATAGCCGAGAGTAAACAGTCAGAACTTCAATTCCAAAATCTGGTCACGGGTACCGCTGCCGCCACTGGGGCGGACTTTTTTGCGGCTCTGGTGCAACATATCTCAGAATCATTGGATGTTCCCTATGTCACCGTCTCTAAATTAGTCGATGGTGAATTTCAAACCCTAGCTTTCTGGGCGGATGGAGAACTATGGCCCAATTGTAGCTATAGTCCAGTTAATACCCCCTGTGAACAAGTCTTGCAAGAGGGTGTATTTTACTGTGAGCGTTTGGTACAAGAGCAGTTTCCCGATGATGTTGACTTAGCGGATCTAAATGTAAGCAGCTACCTAGGTGTAGCCTTATTCGATTCTCAGGGGAATGCCTTTGGAGATTTATGCATTTTAAGTCCTGAGCTAATTGCCAACCCTAAACGAGCCGAACAAATTCTAAGAATTTGTGCTGCCAGGGCAGCGGCGGAACTGGAACGACTGCAGGTTTTCGAATCGTTGGAGCAGTTGAATCAATCCCTGGAAACAAAGGTGGAGGAACGCACAACAGCCATCCAGCAGCTCTCTACTCGTTTGGATTTAGCGGTCAAGTCTGCGGCTATTGGGATTTGGGATTGGGATATTCTCCAGAATCAAGTTTTTTGGGATCAGCGTGTCCATGACTTGTTTGGCACTTCCCCAACTGATGACACCATTGATTATGAAACCTGGGCACGTTATATTCACCCGGATGATCGTGAGGGCACCATAGCCGCATTAAAACGGGCTTTAACAGATGGGGAAGACTTTGATATAGAATTTCGTATTCTCCGTGCTGATGGAACGCTACGGTTTATTCAAGCGAATGGCTTAGTGCAGCGAGACAGTCAGGGACAGCCAACCCGGATGATTGGCATCAACTACGACATGACAGCGCGGACGTTGGCGGAGCAGACGATTCAGCAAAAAGCAGCGCAAGAAAAACTACTGGGAGAAATTAATCAGCGAATTCGGCAGTCCCTCGATCTCCAAACAATTTTTGACACCGCTTGTCATGAAATTCGTCCGGTGTTGGAGGCCGATCGGGTCGGGGTTTTTAAGTTTTATCCTGATTCTGCCTATAACCAGGGAGAATTTGTGGCAGAGGCATTTTTGCCTGATTTGTCACCCATTGTTGGTATCCCGGTGACGGATCATTGTTTTGGCCAGGATTATGCCAACCTGTATGTCAAAGGCCGATACTCGGTTACCAATGATATTCAGCAGGGTGGGATGAGTCCTTGCTATGCCGATATTTTGGCCGTGATGCAAGTCCGAGCTTGTATTGTCATGCCCTTGTTATCCGGTGGTGAATTATGGGGCTTATTGTGTGTGCATCAATGTCGCCATGTTCGGCAGTGGGAACCTGGTGAAGTTGATTTGGCTCAGCGGTTTGCCAATCAGTTGGCGATCGCCATTCAACAAGCCGAACTATATGCCCAATTAGAGCAGGAACTGACAGAACGACAGCAGGCCCAACAACAGCTCACCGAACGCAATCAACAAC
>JBFRWC010000030.1:0-6863 GCA_051439365.1 Leptolyngbyaceae cyanobacterium | reverse complement strand
CATTGGGCAGACTTGGCGATCGCTCAGCGTCTCCCCCAGAGCATGGCCGCGTTTGTGGAACTGCATGTGGAGCAGGGGCCAGTACTGGAAGCCGCAGGGGCGGAGATTGGGCTGGTGACAGGGATTGTGGGTCAACGGCGCTACACCCTCACCATTGAGGGACAGGCTAGTCATGCCGGAACGACTCCCATGACCATGCGCCAGGATGCTCTAGTGGCGGCAGCTCAGGTGATTCTGGCGGTCAATCAAATTGGCTGTGCTTCCGATGACGGCGGTGATGCTGAAGGGGGGAACCAAGTGGCCACGGTGGGGGCGATGCAGGTCTCTCCCAATGTGGTGAATACGATTCCCGGTTGCGTCGAGTTATCTTTGGATATCCGGGATTTGTCCAATGCGTATCTGGATCATATGCTGGGTCAGTTACAGCAGCAAATGGAAGCGATCGCCACCACCACCGCCACTCAAATTCAGATCAAACCCCAACTCCGCAACGAGCCTGTCCTGGTCAACTCCCAGATTTACACCACCATCGAGCGAGTCTGTGATCAGTTGGGGTTGAGCCACCATCCCCTGCCCAGCCGAGCTAGCCATGATGCCCAAATCATGGCCAGCGTCACCGATATGGGCATGATTTTCGTTCCCAGTGAAGGCGGCATCAGCCATGCTGAAACCGAACATACCTCACCCCACCATTGTGTTCAGGGCACCAACGTATTGCTGCACACGCTCCTACAACTCGATCAACACTATCCCTATGCTAAATAAAGAGCCAAGGACAATGAGTCAGATGCAGGGTGATCTGTTCTGGAGCCAGAGGCCCCTAGACGGCTCCCAGTCTCCGACTGGGAGACAGAAGATCTATCTATCCCACTCCCCCACTCCCCCCCTCCCTCACTCCCCCACTCCCCCACTCCCTCCCCCCCGTCCAACGGTTATCCCCACCCCACCCATTTTTGTAAAGAAATGTAAAATTAGATTAGAGACACAGAACGGGCACAGAAATTTTTGGGCTAACAATCATGGACTTACAGCAAATTCAAACTTATCTAGATAGCAGCAATCCTCAGGAGCGAATGAAGGCAATCGTGGAACTGCGGAATCACCAGCCGACGGATGTGGTCCCGCTGCTGAAACAGCGGATGCACGACAAGGAATTTATGGTGCGGTCCTTCGTGGCCATGGGTTTGGGATATAAGCGGACGGATGAAGGGTTTAGCGCCCTGCTGGATTTTCTCGAATATGAGACCGATCCCAATGTGATTGCTGAAGCAGCCAACTCCCTATCAAAGTTTGGCGAGGCGGCGTTACCCCATCTCCAGCGAATCTTCTTGGAGCAACCCCACTGGCTAGTGCGTCAGAGTATTTTTGCGGTGTTTGAGGATCTGGATGCGCCCAAGTTACTGCTGGAATGCTGCCAACTGGGACTGAAGGACAGTGAGCTAGTGGTCCAGTTTGCGGCGGTGGCCAATTTAGGGCGGTTGGCTGACACTCCCCAAGAATCTGAGGCAATGACCTGCCTCAAGCAGGTGGCGCAGTCGGAGGAACCCCAATTACGGGCAAAAGTGGCACGGGTCCTGCCTCAGTTCAACTTACCCGAAGCTCGGCAATTACTCCAGGAGTTGCGTCAAGATGCAGACCATCGGGTCGTGGCGGCGACGTTAGAGACTCTAGTTCCAGGAGGTTGAGACTGGCGGGTTAACTCGCCCCCTCCCCAAGATGGCACACAAGATGGCGCACAAGATGGCGCACAAGAACCGTTTCCCTACAAGGGGTTGGGCCAATGTAAGGGTCAGGTGGCCTGACCCTGCGTGTTGTTTGGATCGGCTTAAAGTTGTTTTGGCGATCGCGTTCTTGTATCCTAGATGGGCTAATCTGATCATCTTTTGGTCTATCTACCCCGCCAATCCGCGATCCCATGCCATTACCATCTTCATCCTCTTCCAGTCCATCCGCTGGCCAAACCTGGAGCCAGCGCTTTGAATCAGCTCTGCATCCAGCGATCGCCCAGTTCAATGCCAGCATCGGGTTTGATATTGAGTTAATCGAGTACGACATTACTGGTTCCCAAGCCCATGCCAAAATGTTGGCAAAAACGGGAATTCTCTCCGAAGCCGAAGGGGAGCAACTGGTGGCAGGGTTGGAGCAGGTGCGGCAGGAGTACCGGGCGGGTCAGTTCAATCCCGGCGTTGATGCGGAAGATGTGCATTTTGCGGTGGAGCGGCGGCTGACGGACATTATTGGCGATACGGGGAAGAAGCTACACACGGGGCGATCGCGCAATGACCAAGTGGGGACGGACACACGGCTGTATCTGCGGGATCAGATCGGTCAGATCCAGCAGCGGTTAATCGACTTTCAAACCGCATTACTAACGATCGCCGAGGCGAATGTAGAAACCCTGATTCCGGGCTACACCCACCTACAACGGGCACAACCCTTGAGTTTGGCTCACCACCTGCTGGCCTACGTTTCGATGACGCAACGGGATCGAGAGCGGCTAGAACAAATTGCACAGCGAGTCAACACCTCTCCCTTGGGCTGTGGTGCGCTGGCGGGGACGACTTTTCCTATTGATCGCCACTACAGCGCTGAATTGCTGGGGTTTGAGCGCCTTTACAGCAATAGCCTCGATGGGGTGAGCGATCGCGACTTTGCCGTAGAATTCCTCTGTGCCGCCAGCCTGATCATGGTTCACCTATCGCGGTTGTCGGAAGAGGTGATCTTCTGGGCCTCAGAAGAGTTCCGATTCGTCAAACTCAAAGATAGTTGCGCCACGGGGTCCAGCATCATGCCCCAAAAGAAAAATCCTGATGTCCCAGAACTAGTGCGGGGCAAGACGGGTCGGGTCTTTGGCCATCTCCAAGGCATGTTGACTCTGATTAAGGGGCTTCCCTTGGCTTACAACAAGGATTTTCAGGAAGATAAAGAAGCTCTGTTTGATGGGGTGAAAACGGTATCTGCTTGTTTGGAAGCTATGACCATTTTGTTTCAGGAGGGCTTGGAGTTTCAGCCCACGCGCTTAGCGGCAGCGGTGGCTTCGGATTTTTCCAACGCTACAGATGTGGCTGACTACCTTGCGGCCAAAGGGGTGCCGTTCCGGGAAGCTTACAATCTGGTGGGAAAAGTAGTTCGCACCAGCCTGGAAGCTAACAAGCTGCTGAAGGATCTGACCCTAGAGGAATGGCGATCGCTCCATCCAGCCTTTGAATCGGACATTTATGAGGCGATCGCGCCCCAACAAGTGGTGGCGGCCCGGAATAGTTATGGGGGCACGGGCTTTGAGCAGGTGAGGGAGGCGATCGCCCAAGCCTGGGCGCAGGTTCGGCCATCGACGTGATTTCGTTTCAAGTAACGGTAAGATTGGCGATGTAGGCTAGCGGGACAGGGGAGGGAAGCGTATGGCTCAGTTTCCAATTGGTGTGGGGGTGGTCGGGACCGGGTTTGGTCAAAAGGTTCACATTCCAGGATTTCAGGCCCATCCCAAAACAGAAGTGATGGCGGTGTATCACCGGGATTTGGCGAAGGCCCAAGCGATCGCCCAAGCCCAGAACATTCCCCATGCGTGCCAGACTGTGGAGGAATTGGTGGCGCTGCCAGAGATTAAAGCGGTGAGTGTGTCCACACCGCCCTTTTTGCACTACGAGATGGCCAAGACGGTGATTGCCGCCAACAAGCATCTGTTGCTGGAAAAGCCCACAACCTTGACGGTGACAGAGGCACGGGAACTGGAACAAATGTCGATCGCCCACAAGGTTGTGTCCTGTCTCGATTTTGAATTTCGCTTTGTTCCCGCATGGCAACGATTTGCCGAACTGCTGCGAGAGGGCGTTGTGGGAACCCCTCGACTGGTTAAAGTTGACTGGCTGGCCTCTAGTCGAGCCAGTGCAGACCGAGCCTGGAATTGGTACGCCCAAAAGTCTCTGGGGGGCGGTGCTCTCGGTGCTTTGGGGTCCCATACCTTTGATTATGTCCCCTGGCTATTTGGTCCAGTGAAGCGGCTGTTTGCCCATCTCAGCACCACAATTCAAGAGCGCCCCGATCCGACGACCGGGGAACGCAAACCCGTGGATAGCGATGATGTTTGCCAAATTATGCTGGAGCTAGTCGATGGCACTCCCTGCCAAATTTCTATCAGTGCCGTGACCTATGGGGGGCGGGGGCACTGGATCGAGGTCTATGGCGATCGCGGCACTCTGGTGATCGGCAACAGTAGTCAAACTGACTACATTAACGGCTTTCAAGTTTGGTCCAGTCAATCGGGTCAGCCTTTGAGTGAGGAAACCATCCCTTCCCGCTTGCAATTTGAGCAAGACTACCCCGACGGTCGCATTTCCGCCTTTGTGCGGGTGGTGGATCACTGGATGCAGGACATGAACCACGGTCAGGCCACTCCTCCTTCACTCACCGAAGGGGTTTACTCTCAACTACTGATGGATTGTACCCATCAATCGGCAGCATCGGGCCAGTGGATAACGGTGGCCACCTGAGATCAGGATTGCGATCGCTCCTGCAATTGCCACCGCTCCAGCAAAATGAGCGCCACAATATCGTCGATGGGGCCAGGGATGCGACGAAGGGCTTGAGGCACGAGGCGGGTTAACCCTGTGGGCGGGTGCAGTTGCCAGTAGCGCTCCCGTGCCTCCAGACTACTGTAGCGTTCGTCTACCAAGACAATGGGGATGGTCAGATGGGCCGCAATCTGCTGTTGCCATTGTTTGGCGGTGGTTTGATCGCCCATAATAATGATCGTTGGCGCAAACTGCTGGCACAGATGGGTGAGAGTGGCGATCGCCTCCCCAGCCGCCACCACTGCCCGATACTGAACAGATCCATCTGTGGCGATCACCGCAACCCCACATTTATCTCGACCTGGATCAAACCCCAGTAACATGCCTGTTCCCTCACTCGCGTTGGTTCATCGCATCTAGCCTGACGACGCTGGGCCTGGTGTTGTTGGGGCCAGCATCCTCTGGGCCAGCATCCTCTGGGCTAGCATCCTCTGGGCTAGCATCCTCTGGGCTAGGTTCATTGGGGCTAGCGTTCTCTGGGTTAGTTTGCTCCGGTGGAACCAGGGTGGAAAATAAAACGACCCCACCTCGTTTGGCCACCAACTCAATATCCAAGGGACCAACGGTGTAAATGTCAAGAGAGGCGACGGTCATCAGATCGAGGGTGGCCCCGATAGTTTGTTGATAGGTTAAAATTTGGTTGAAGAACTCTCGGATGATCTCCTCATCTCCCCCCGCAATTTGAGCCGTTGCCGCCAATACCCCAGCCTGCTGTGCTCGAAATTCTGTGGCGGAAATCAACAGGTTAAAGCGATCGCCCAGGGTTTCCTCCGTATTCAATTCAGCACCAATCGCTGTCGCCGCAATCTTTTCCCCCTCAAAAAAAATCAACTCATTGGGCACCGCCTCCGCCGTGACCTGAATACATTGTAGTTGGGCTGACACACAGGGTTCCCCCACCAAATAATTCCCCGCCGATAAAATTCGCACCACATACTCCCGCCCATCTTGTAACTGGGCGATGAGGCGCTCCACTTGGATATTCGTAATCAACACGACTTGGCGCTCAGCGGGTTGGGTACCGGGCAAAATTTGGGCCAACACCGTTTGGTTTGCCCGCCGCAAAACCTGCCTGACCGTCTGCACCGCTTCGGCGGGGGTCGCTGCACTGACGACTCCCTCTGCTAAGGGTTGGTTCCGAAACAGCGCGACATCCCCAGATCGGAGAGTTTGGAGTTCATCAATTAAAAACGCCCGTTGTCGTTCCAATTCTTCCAACTGCTGGGTTTTCTCAAAAATTTGGGCATCCTGCTCAACCAGCGCCTCTCGCTGTTGGTTAAACTCCTGGCTTTGCTGGCGCTGGCGCTGTTGCAGTTGACGGATTTCAGCCCGCAGATCGGTGGCCTGCTGAGAAACCTGTTCTAGAGCGGCCTGAGTTTGACGAAATTTTTCATTGGCAGCCGTCAACTCCGCCTGTTTTTCCGCAAGCTGGGCCTCGGTTTCCGCCTGGGCTAGCTCCGAGGCTTGCAGAGATTCATTAATTTGCCTCAGGTTTTCAGCCGCTTCCTCCTGGTCCATCTGTGCTCGAACCAGTTCTTGGTCGATGGCATCCCGTTCATCTCGGATGGCTTCCAGATCCAGTTGGGCTGCCGCTAAATCATCTTGAATATCCTTTAGCTCAAATACTCCCGTCCGCAACTGTTCATTCAGCAGGAATAAGACCCCCAAGGTGGTGGTGGAAATCAGCCCTCCAGTAAGAATCGTCACAACAGTAGCGGTTTGGCGAGGACGCAGATTGAAGAGACTGAGACGGGCTTTTCCCACCTTCATACCAATGCGATCGCCCGCTGTCGCCAGCACACCACCCAAGATCAGCATTGCCCCTATCAACAAGATGCCTGTTGCCATTGCCCCTCACAACCTACTCCCATTCAGGGTACCGCATCCAGTCCGTAGATTAAGAGCTACCACTCCGATTGGTCCCAACCCCGATGCGGCCAATCAATGCCCCTGGACTTGGTTATAAGAATTCATTCGCGGCACATTGAACGGTTTTTGGGGACGCTGGGAGTGCGAGCTGAAGGCTAAAATAGGGGCTGGCAAGCCACCACTGCCTTAGTGATTGCTGTTGGGCACTGCCAAGAAATTTACAAGAAGCTCTAGGGCGATCGCCACCCGGTATGATGAAGGTAATTCGGCAGGTTGATTGAAACTATTCCAAGGACGGTTAACATAATGTCAGCAAAAGAGCAGTTAATTCGAGAAATTGAAGGGGTACCAGATTTTGTCGCAGAAGAAATATTGAATTTTTGCCTCTTTCTTAAGGCTAAGTTTCGGTATCAGGCTGTGTCCCCC
>JBFRWC010000029.1:0-9306 GCA_051439365.1 Leptolyngbyaceae cyanobacterium | reverse complement strand
GTTGGGGAGTGTCTTCTACCAATACTTGATCAATGTTGAGATCGACGGCATTGAGATGGAGTAAATCAGGACCGCTTTGCACCGGAGTCAGGGTGAGGTGACAAATGCCTTGGTAGGAACGATGGGGAATATCAAGATCGAGTTCCAGCAAAATGTGGTTGACTTGACCAGGGCGATCAGGATTGTAATGAGGACGAGACCCGGGTAACTCAAACGAATGGCGATCGCCCTTTTCCGCATCGCCTATTCCTGCTTGATTGACTCCCGCATCAAAGATCGCGAGAACACTGTCGTCTTGACCATATCCGTACCCAAAATCCTCAAGGCCATAGCGGTCAAATCGACGCTGCAACATGAAACTCACCATTCCTACTTAGTCTAAAGTCCAACGAAACGCGATGGCTCATTAGCATAACATATGCTGTCTAACCCATAGACAAAGGGGAAATGAGCGGTTTAACCGACGTGTCCCTTGGGCCAAGTATTAGCGACAAACGCACCCTTATTGGCGAATGAATGATTGGTAACCATTAATGAACTTAAATTTTGGGCCTCCTCGCTAATGTTGTGGAATTCTCTAGATTCATCCGATCGATGGTCCGCATCATTACCTGTAAATAGCAATATGAATCGCTATCACTTGAAAGAAACAGAGTTATCCGATTTTATAACCGTAGCTTTTGCTAGGTGACATTACTTAAATGGTGATGATGCGAATGCCCGGTGCCTTGATTGAGTTTTATTGAGGCCAATAGGGAACCTTTATAATAGAGCTATGTTGAGTTTAAGTTGGTTCTCCTGATTGACGGACCCAGGACAGAATCAAAGTTGTAGATAGTGTTGTCAGTTGACTGGGTTGAAGACACCACACCCTAGTGAACCGAAGCAGTGAACTGAGACATCGTAAAAAACATGCAACTTTGATTGTGATATTTTTAGCTGTTGACCTGCTCACCATCATTGCCCCTCTAGCCCCTCTAGCCCCTCTTCCCCCATCGCAGGTCAATCTCCCATCAAGCGTGCAGTGCATTTTAATTATCGTAAATCCCACCTAGAATCATGCCCAGCGTAGATTTCAGCACGTACATTTCCCCAGAATTTAACCCCTTGGTTTTAGTGGTAGATGACGATGTTACCTCGGCTCTGATGCTGTCTAAAGTGTTGGAACGAGATGGGTACCGAATTCAAACGGTCCACAATGGGCAAGCCGCATTGGAGCAGTTTCAGACAGAACTCCCCGATATTATCCTGATGGATGCCATCATGCCGGGGATGGATGGGTTTGAGTGTACCAAGCTGTGTCGGGCACGATATGGCAATCACTGTCCACCGATTCTGATGATTACTGGGCTAAATGACAGTGAGTCGGTGGACTATGCTTTTGAGGTGGGGGCTACGGATTATGTGACGAAGCCGTTTCACTGGGCTGTGTTGCGTCAGCGAGTCCGCCGGACCATTAAGGCTTATGTTGACTATCGCAACCTTCAAGATGCCCTACAAAAAGAGCGATCGCTCCGCCAAGAACTGCGGCTGACGAATCAAAAATTGCATCGTCTTGCCACCGTCGATGGCTTAACCAATATTGCCAATCGCCGGGTGTTCGATGAACGGTTCCAGCATGAATGGAAACGGCTTCAGCGTGAGCAGGCCCCTCTGGGGCTAGCCCTGTTTGATATTGACTGTTTCAAGGCGTACAACGATACCTACGGCCATCAAGGGGGAGACAATTGTCTGCGAGATGTGGCTCAAGTGATTCAGCAGGTCGCTCGTCGCCCCGCTGATTTGGCCGCCCGCTATGGGGGTGAAGAATTTGCCCTGGTTTTGCCGAATACGGATTTGGAAGGGACCGTTCACTTGGCTAATCTCGTGCAGCATCGCTTGCAACATCTGGCCATTCCCCATGCTAGCTCAATCGTTCGATCGCAAGTGACTGTCAGTGTGGGTGTTGCGAGTACGGTGCCGGACCTGTCGATCTCGGCCCACCTGCTCCTCCGAACGGCTGATCTGGCTTTGTATGAAGCCAAGCAACAGGGGCGCGATCGCGTTGTGGCCTATGCCACCCTCGATCAGGGCTTAGCCACCCTAGAAATGGGCGACGAACAGACGACTGAGATCACGGCCCTATCAGACGACGATTTGAAACGGTATGATGAAGCTACAGTACAGATTAAAAAAGCCACCACTGCCTAACCCCAAAGCAGGGGATTGTAGGGCAACGGCTGGTGAGTTTAATTACGTTGTCGTATTTCAGCATCATTTATGTCTTCATACGTCTTGGTCTCTTGGGGCTTGGGCCTCCTATTTGCTCTGATGACCGTGCTATTTATTCTCAGGATTGTCTTGACTTGGTACCCGCAGGTCAACTTAAATCAACTGCCCTTTAACTTGGTGGCTTGGCCCACTGAACCCTTTTTGATTCCTCTCCGTAAAGTGGTTCCCTCTTTCGGCGGCGTGGATATTACGCCGATTCTGTGGGTTGGTATCATCACCTTGCTGCGGGAAGTCTTGCTAGGGCAGCAAGGAATTCTCACCATGATGGCGAGAGGATAGGGTTGATTGGAATGTATGGTTGTAACCCCTAACCAAGACAACGAGGCTTATAATAGCCAGCACAGATTCATCGCTGCATTTTCTAAAAAGTGTCGAGGTTTAATCCCCCAGCCCATCTACTAGAACCTAAAGGAGTACCCCCTGATCATGGCCCAACCTAATGTTCCTCCAGTTCCCCCTCCGCCCCCTTCAAAAGTGGCCCAACCGACTAAGGATAAGCCGCGAGAGCGCAGCCGTGATAGTTTATCGTTGATGTATCTAGTGCGTTTGGCCCATGAAAAAGGGTTTTCAGATGTGCATTTAGGGGTGGGGAAAGTGCCCTATTTTCGGCAACGGGGCCAGATGCTTCGGACCGATTATCCGGTGACGACTGAGGCTGTATTCTATGGCTGGATGGGAGAAATCTTTCCCGAAGGGATTGTGCGCCAGTTCAAGGCAGAGATGGACTTTGATGGAGCAGCCCAGTATGACTTCACGCGAGTGCGGGTGAATGCGTTCATGTCGCTTCAGGGACCAGCGATGGTGTTGCGCTTAATCCCGATGAAGATCAAATCTCTGGATGATTTGGGGTTTCCTGAAGTCCTTAAAACGCTCTGTATGGAGTACGGCCAAGGGTTGATTTTGGTGACGGGGCCAACAGGATCAGGGAAATCAACGACCCTGGCGGCGATGATTGATTACATTAACCGGACTCAGGCCAAGCATATTGTTACGGTTGAAGATCCGATTGAGTTTGTCCATCGCAACCATCGAGCCTTGGTGAATCAGCGGGAAGTGGGCATCCATACCAGAGAGTTTGAGCGTGCCCTCCGGGCAGTGTTACGGGAAGATCCCGATATCATTCTGATTGGGGAAATGCGCGATCGCATCACTGTCGATACGGCGCTTAAAGCGTCTCAAACCGGTCACCTTGTTTTGGGGACGCTGCACACGAATAGTGCGGTGGCTACGATTGAACGATTGTTGAACATCTACGACCCCTCCGAGCAAGACGTGATGCGGTTCCAGATTGCGGAAGCGTTGGTGGCGGTTGTGGCCCAAGTGTTGGTGCCAACGACGGATGGTAAGCGAACCGCCGCCCAGGAAATTATGGTGAATACCGATGCCATCAAGGACTGGATTCAGCAGGGTGAGATTGACGAGATTCGAGATATCATCACTCGATCGGGCTATTACGGCATGCAGAGTATGAACCAGTCATTGTACGAACTGTACGAATACGGCAAGATCACCGAAGAGATTGCCTTGTCGTCGTCACCGGAACCCAATGATATGGGATTGCGCTTGAAGGGAGTGGATATGGCCTAAGAAGGCTAGGGTAGCCAATTGAGGGGCTGTCTGTCTTTCCCGAACGAATCTTAATATTCCGATATGATAGTTGGGTGGTGAAGACTATGTCGTCACGCCTGGATCTGATGATGGGGATTGAGGCGATCGCACTCTCTCAGTCAATCTCTCTAGTCAACCCCTTTGAGGTAAGCCCTCTCATGCACTGGCTATTCATGTCGTTGGAGGAACATGCAGAATGAAGCGACGAAAACTAATCCGATATGGAATCGATGGCCTATTTGCGGCGGTTGGAGCCAGTCTGTGGCACAAGTTGGGCCAACCTGCTTATGCCCAAACGACCGCATCAGCTTTGTCGATTCAGTGGTTGGGCCATATGTGTTTCCTGTTTACGGGAAATGGTAAGCGGCTGTTGGTGAATCCGTTTGATCCCATCGGCTGTACTGCAGGTTATCCTGCCCCGGATGTGGCCGTTGATTATGTCATGCTGAGCAGCAAAATGCGGGACGAAGGCTATCCGTTTAATTTGCCTGGAAATCCAGAGTTGTTGATTGATAGCGGTATTCATCCGATTGGGAATGGGCTGGAAATTGAGGGCGTGTTGTCCGACCATGATTTGTTGGATGGCAAACGCTTTGGCAGCAATATTATGTGGCGGTGGGTACAGTCAGGGATACGGGTTGCCCACTTGGGCGGAGCGGCAGCGCCCATTACTGATGAGCAATTGATTTTAATTCGTCGCCCGGATGTATTGCTGTTGCCTGTTGGGGGTGGCCCGAAAGCGTATAATCCTCAACAGGCGAGGGAGGCGATCGCTCGTTTCAATCCCAAGCTGGTGATTCCGACCCAGTATCGGACAGCAGCAGCAGATGAGCGCAGTTGTGATCTGGTGGGGGTTGATGCCTTTGTGAACCTGATGGGGGATATTCCGGTCCAGCGCTTGGAGGGGAATACCCTGAGGCTGACTCCAGCCGATTTACCCCAAGAAGGAATGCGGATTGTGATCTTTAATCGGACCCCCGCAGCGACTGACGCTGAGTCTGAGATCGCACCGGAAGCACCAGCCTCACCGTGAGGGAGTGGCACAGTCCTTCGCCTATGTTGTTCAATGAAAATCCCGGTATGCAAAACGAATACGCGCAGCGGCGACAACAGTTGATGGCAACAGTGGGAACGGGCACAGCGGTGTTTCGCAGTGCTCCTACCGTTGTCCATCACAACACGGTGGACTACAACTTTCGCCAAGACAGCGATTTTTATTATCTCACTGGGTTTTCTGAGCCGGAAGCGGTGGCCGTACTGGCTCCCCATCACGAAGAGCATCAGTTTGTTCTGTTTGTGCGACCGAAAGATCTGGAAAAGGAAACTTGGTCGGGGCGGCGTTTGGGCGTGGAGGCTGCGAAGGAAAAATTGGGCGCTGATGAGGTCTACTCCATTGATGAGTTAGATGAGAAGCTGCCCCAATATCTGGAAAATGCTGATTGTATTTACTACCGACTGGGTCGCGATCGCGCCTTCAACGACCGGATCATGCGCCACTGGCAGCGATTGATGGCCCAATACCAAAAGCGAGGGATTGGGCCGATGTCCCTGGCTGACCCCCGCCCGTTGACCCATCCCCTGCGCCAGGTGAAAAGCGAGCTGGAGTTGGGCCGGATCCGGCAGGCGATCGCCATCTCAGTGGAGGCTCACCATCGAGCAATGGTGATGGCTGAACCGGGCCGTTACGAATATGAAATTCAGGCAGAAATGGAGCATCTGTTTCGCCGCAGCGGAGGGGAAGGCCCCGCCTATCCCTCTATCGTCGCATCTGGCGTGAATTCTTGCATTCTTCACTACACGGAAAATACCCGCCAGATGCAGGATCAGGACTTGCTGCTGATTGATGCAGGATGTTGTTACGAGTATTACAACGCCGATATTACCCGTACCTATCCTGTCGGGGCGACCTTTACCAAAGAGCAGCAAATTCTCTACGAAATTGTCTTGGAAGCCCAGTTGCAAGCGATCGCTCAAGCTCAACCGGGTCATCCTTACAGTGCCATGCATGACACGGCGGTGGGGGTGATTGTGGATGGGTTAATGGAGTTGGGCTTATTGCAGGGCGATCGCGAGGACATTATCAAGGAAGAAAAGTACAAGCCCTTCTACATGCATCGCACCGGGCATTGGCTGGGGTTGGATGTGCATGATGCTGGGATTTACAAGCATGGTGACACCGATCATCTGCTGGAACCTGGCCAAGTATTCACCGTGGAACCAGGGATTTATATCTCACCGGATATCAAGCCAGTGGAAGGACAGCCCGAAGTGGATGCCCGGTGGCTGGGAATTGGGATTCGGATTGAAGATGATGTCCTGATTACCGCAAGGGGTCATGAAGTCTTGACGGCAGAGGTGCCCAAGCAGGTGACTGATCTGCTGCATCTGCGTCGTTGAGTCTAGTTCCAACCCGCAAAACCTCTTATCTAGTAAACAATCCAGCATACAACCATGACTGAACGTGATGAATTGATGGCTGCTTCTGCGTCCCCCCGGTGGGGGTTGTGGGCCACGTTGGGTTGGTCACTGGTCATCATCGGGTTATTTATGGTCAGTCAAACGTATGTTGTGTTGGTGGCGGTGGCGGTGGCGACGATGCAACGGCCTGAGATCGACCCGACCCAATTTACGGTACAAGTGGCCAATAGTGGATTTGTCTTGTCTGTGGCAACGCTGGTGTCTGCACCGATTTGCATGGGGGCGATCGCCCTGGTGATTCAAGGACGACCAGCCAGTATCAAACGGTACTTGGAACTACATCGACCGGACTGGCGATCGCTGTTCCTTTGGTGTTTCATCACGGTCGGATTGATTTACGGTCTGGATTATCTCAAATCGTTTATCGATCGCATCCCCTCTTCCTTCACCGCAGACCTGTACAACACGGCTGAATTCGTGCCCTTGCTCTACCTAGCAGTGGCGGTGGCGGCCCCCCTATTTGAAGAGGTCTTTTTTCGAGGATTTGTGTTCCAAGGGTTATACCATTCCTGGGTGGGGATTTGGGGAGCGGTTTTCGTGTCTTCTGTACTTTGGGCTGTGATTCACATGCAATATGACGTTTACGATATGGGCGGCATCTTTATTTTTGGGGTGGCGTTGGCGATCGCCCAGTTTCGTACCCATTCGCTGTATATCCCGATCGCCATGCACGCCCTCAACAATTTTATTGCGCTCTCCCATGCTTCCAATGGCTGAATCTGGTCTAGTGAGTTGTGACCTTTGCTAACGGGGATACTGGACTAACCCGGCCCGGAGAGCAACGACCGCAGCTTTGACCCGATCATCCACCGCCAGCTTATTCATAATCCCCCGTACATGGGTTTTCACCGTGTTGGGGCTAAGATAAAGGGCCGCTGCAATTTCGGGATTGCTCTGACCCTCCACTAAGAGCTTCAGCACATCCATTTCCCGTTCGGAAAGCTGACCAATCTTGACCGCATCGTCATCCGAGAGGGGTGTTTTCAGGTGAGTCATGACGCTACGGGCTACTTGGGGATCAATGTAACTGGCACCGTCATGGGCGGCGGTAATGGCCAACACTAGATTTTCAACGCTGGTGCCCTTGACGCAGTAGGCATCTGCACCACTGGCTAGGGCCGCAACCACCTCTTGGTCAGTGATATGAGAGGTGAGCATGAGGATATGAATATGGGGCCACTCGGCTCGAATCTTTTCTGTGGCCGCGATGCCGTCCATTTTGGGTAAGCCAATATCCATAATCACCACATCCGGCTGGAGCGATCGCGTTCGTTCCACCGCTGCGTAACCATCGCCCACCACCTCCAACACCTCTAATTCAGGTTGCAGGGACAACGATTGCTCTAGCCCCAACTGCATCATGGGGTCATCTTCAACAATCAAAAGTCGAATGGGTGGTGTTGATGTCGCCATATTGCCTCCTTCTGCCTGAACGAGTGTTTCTAATTTCCCCTTTCGCTGGTCCCTAGCCCATGCTGACAGGGACAGGCGCGACGGGTAAGGTGTGATGGATTTCCATAATCAAATCTTCTGTCTCATCCCAACTGATGCACTTATCTGTGATGGAGACCCCATACTTTAATTGGCTCAGGTCTTGGGGAATTTTTTGGTTCCCGGCGTGGATATTCGATTCCAACATCATCCCAATAATGGATTGATGGCCGTCTTGGATCTGCTGGAGCAGATCACGGACCACCTGACCTTGGCGTGTGTGATCTTTGTTGGAATTGCCGTGGCTACAGTCCACCACAATTTTGCCCGGTAAATTTCGTTGACTCAGGGTGTCTTCCAACCACTGTATGGTTTCTAAGTCGTAATTAGGTTTGCCACCGCCACCGCGCAAGATAATGTGGCCATAGGGATTCCCTTTGGTTCTAAAAATGCTCACCTGACCGGATTGGTTCATTCCCAGGAAATGATGGGGGGTGCGGGAGGCTTCCAAAGCATCCACGGCGACCTTGATGTTGCCATCGGTGCCATTTTTGAGGCCGACAGGTACGGACAGACCACTGGCCATTTCCCGGTGGGTTTGGGATTCGATCGTTCGAGCACCAATGGCATACCATGAGACCAGATCAGAGAGATATTGGGGACTGATGGGGTCAAGGGCTTCAGTTCCGGCAGGGAGACCAATTTCGTTCACCTGAATCAGCAGTTGACGAGCTGTGAACAATCCTTTTTCGATGTGAAATGAGCCATCTAAAAGCGGATCATTGATTAAGCCTTTCCAACCCACGGTGGTCCGGGGTTTTTCAAAATACACCCGCATGATGATGAGAAGTTTGTCTTGGACTCGATCGGCCAAGGCTTTGAGGCGGGTGGCGTAGTCCAGGGCCAACCTAATATCGTGGATGGAGCAGGGGCCGACGATTAGGAACTTACGGGGATCATGACCATTGAGGATGTTGGCGATCGCCTGTCGTCCAGTAATCACCGTTTTTTCGGCGGCTGCGGTCAACGGCAGGTCTGCCATCATTTCCATTGGAGAGGGCAAAACTTGGGACGACTCAATATGAGTGTCAATCAGTGTGCGAGGGTTCATAGAAATTTCCTAGATAGTATTTGATGCTTAGTGAGTTGGGGCGGGTGGGGACCATACTAGAGACTGGATGGGAGACGATACTGGGGCCGTCCTTTGGTATCACAAAGATGACCACCGATTACATATTGTAATGATTGTCCTTACATTATCTCAGGAGTCAGTGGCGATCGCATAGTAACTTTAAGATCTAAACCATTTCTGAATCGACTGTCGGTTAACGTTGCAAGCCTATATAACTTTGGTGCCATTTGTCAAAGTGACAGGGGTGAGGGCAGCTCTGCTTCAGGGTGGCGCTAGACTACAGATAGATTCATGCCAAGGAACTGTTTCGTGCCAAGGAACTGTATTCCCAATCTGGCTGGCCTGGGTTTTAGTTGTCATCTTCTTGTGATCCATCGGAGTTCTAT
>JBFRWC010000028.1:0-14529 GCA_051439365.1 Leptolyngbyaceae cyanobacterium | reverse complement strand
GCTTGGGTGGCAGCGGCGATCGCGTCTTCATAATCACCAAACAAATACGCCAGCAATAGCTGACAGAAATAGGCATGGAAAATTCCGGTTTTTTCCTGTTGATTTTGCTTGAAGGTTTCCAGGATTTCAGTGGTGAAGCGATCGCCCGATAATACCTGGGGCTGCTCAGCTTTTCCTAACAAATTCAAGGTGGCCTGATGATAAATATTGTTGTGAAATAGAGCCGAATCTTGCTTGAATTGGGTGATAGTCTCAGCGGATATTTCTAGCTCTTGTTCCACCGCATCCAGAGGATGACCCATACAAAACAGATGCTCACATCGCACCAGAATTGCCCATCCCGCAAATTCCACATCGCCGCTCTCCCGTCCTCCTTGACAGGCCAGGGACAATGGCTCTAGGGTGTCCCGCACATGACGCTGCCAGTGAACCACCATGCAATTGACCATAAACACGGTCTTGGACCGGATGTCCACCACACTGTAATCATCCAGCAATTGCAGGGCCAATTGGCCGAATTCGTAACCCTGCTGCAATCGGTTAAACGCGCCACACAGCAGGGTACCGTACCAAGCATAAACAAAAGCGGCCAGGGGAATATTGCCGTGGGCAATCAGCAGTTGTACCTGCTTGGAAACGATGGCGGGCAGATAGACTGGAACCCCCACATAGGCGGCAGAATTAGCGCTGGAGAGAATTTGGACAGCAGCTTGGTGTTGAGCGTTCATCATTTTGGGCAGGGCCGCCAGGGTCGCAGGCGATCGCCCCACCAACGCCTGATCAATCGCCTTAATTTGGGCAACGGGATCAGCCACGTCGTCGTCATCCAGGGCAACTCCTAACAAATACGCCACCTCAATGGCGGTATTCACGGATTCTTGAAACAATCCCTGAGCCAGATACGCCTGGACCTGAATGGCAGACACAGGCACTTTGTCGAGGAGCGATCGCCCTTCCCGTTCCACCGCTGCAATGCGATCGCCCATCGCCCCAAACTCTCCCATCGCGTAATAAGTCGCCACCAATTCATGATGGATGGCCAGGGTGAGGTCGTAATCCTGTTGCCATGCCGTTTGTGGACCCGCTTCCGTGTCCAGCAACTCTAAAGCCGTGAGAAAATAGGCGATCGCCCCATCATAAGCGGTGGACTGTTTGGCCTTCAGCCCTGCTTTAACGTTGAGGTCCGCCAACTCCTGCTGCCGCTGGGCTTGCCGCACCAGATCCAGCCCCATATTCAGTTGATTCACCGTGGCAAACAACAGATCTTTGCGGCGATCGCTCTGGTCATCCCCAACCGTATTCAGTTTAGTTTGGTGCAGCAACATCATGCCGATATCAAAGTGGATCTGCTGTTGCTGGGCCGGATCGATCAAACTGTAGGCGGCTTGCTGGATGCGATCGTGGCCAAACTTGTATTGCTGAATCAGCAAGTCTTCATCCAACCCAGAAAGAGCGTTGATCAACCCCATCTCTAAGGCAGGCTTCAAATCCTCAAATAGTTTTTTAGGGGGGCAAGCGCACACTCCCGCCACCTGCTCCAAGCTAAACACCGTACCGATACAAGCACCAATTTGCAGCGCGGCTTGTGTCGCCGCAGACAACTTTTGAATTTTGGCTACCATCAGATCCACCACATTATCGGTGATATCCTGGCGCTCAATCTGGGCCATCTCCCATTTCCAGGCCAGGGTCTGACGGTCAAACTGAAGCCAACCCTCGCTGTGGAGCGTCCGCAGAAATTCGTTGACAAAAAAGGGATTGCCCCTCGTTTTTTGCTGAACAAGGGTGCTAAGAGATTGGACTTCGGAGGGCGATCGCCTTAAGGTATCCGCAATTAACTGGTTCACATGGGTCTCTGCCAGCGATCGCAAAGTGATGGTGTTGAGACTCGCACCCTGCTGTTGCCAAGAGGCCAAGGCAGCAGTGAGGGGATGGGCGCGATCGACCTCGTTATCTCGGTAGGAACCAATCACTAGCAAATGTTGGGTGTGGGATTCCACTAACATCAACTGCATTAATTTGAGCGTTGCCGCATCCACCCACTGCAAATCATCCAAAAACAAAACCAGGGGATGATCCGCCGAACACACCGTTTGAATCATGGCTTGAAACACCCAATTGAAACGGTTTTGCCGTTCCGTCGCCCCCAGTTCTGGCACCGATGGCTGCGGCCCCAAAATCAACTCCAGTTCCGGCAACACATCGATGATCACCTGACCATTGTTGCCCACAGCCGCTTGGAGGCGATCGCGCCACTCTGCCAACACCGCTTCCGGCTCCGTCAACAACTGCTGCACCAATCCCCGAAACGCATCCACCATCGCCGAATAGGGAATATTCCGCTGAAACTGATCAAATTTTCCCGCGATAAAATAGCCACGGGCCGCCGTAATCGGTTTATACAACTCCTGTACCAACGCCGACTTGCCGATTCCCGAATATCCCGCCACCAAGATTAACTCCGCCTGTCCCGCTGTGGCCACCCGCTCAAACGCCGCCAAGAGTTGGGCCAGCTCAGCGTCCCGTCCGTACAGGGTTTGGGGAATCTGAAACGTATCCGCCACATCCTGTTGCGCGAGGGGAAAGGGCGCAATTTTCCCCGTCTCCTGCCACTGTTGCAAACAATGGGCCAAATCCGCCTTGATCCCCCAAGCACTCTGGTAGCGCTCCTCAGCCGTCTTCGCCATTAACTTGGCCGCGATCGCCGCGATGCTAGTCGGAATCGACCCATGCACCCGATCCAGCGGCGTGGCTTGCCGAGCCAAGTGGCAGTGAACCAACTCCATCGGATCAACCGACTCAAACGGCAACACCCCCGTCAGCAACTCGTAAAACGTCACCCCCAGAGAATAAAAATCCGTGCGATAGTCCAACGTCCGATTCATCCGCCCCGTCTGTTCCGGCGAAATGTAGGCCAGGGTCCCCTCCAGTACGGTGGGACTCTGAAGCACCGGGTTTTCCCGCGACAACACCGTAGAAATGCCAAAATCAATCAGCTTTACCTGTCGCGTCTGGGGATGAATCAGAATATTCGCCGGATTAATATCCTTGTGGATCACATTCCGCGCATGGATTTCCCCCAAGCCATCGCAGATTTGGAGGGCGATCGCCAAAAACTCCTCAATCCCCAAAGGCATTACCCGCCCCAACGCCGACTGCATCGCCTCCCGCAGCGACATCCCACCAAAATCTTCCAGAGCGATCGCCAAAATCCCCCGCTGCTCCTCCAACCCGTAAGCCCGAATCACCCCCGGTAAGTGCCCTCGCTGATGCAGCCTACAAGTAATCTCATACTCTTGGCGGTAGCGCGTCCGATCCGGACTCGTGATCGTGTCCGGCTTCAGCACCTTCAGCACCACTGGCCCCCGATCCGCCGTGCGAATCCCGCGATACACCGTGGAACGAGAGCCGTCATACAAAACACTCTGGACCTGATAGCCATCAATCGTCATCATGAGCCGTTGGGAGGGAACCTGTCTGTTTTATTCTATCTACAGCATATTTACAGCGATCGCTCCGTTGTTCAGAATCTTAAACGGATGGACGTACCATACCACCACGATCCATAAAGCACTGCCTGAAAACGACGGTAACCCCAAAAATGAAAAAACCCGGCGTTTTGCCGGGTCGTCATGAGATCACGCCCCCATGATCTCAAGCTTGTTCGGCTAGACGGCACCCTAAATTAGGGACCAAGGAACATCTAGCCCTGTATGTTTTATTTCTTTATTGATTCCGTATTCCTATATTTAGATTCAGCCACGACCCAGATTGTTCCGAGAACTTCCCTGTGTTTTCTGTAATATTTTCACGTGACTAAAGTCACTAATTTTTGTGAGCCAGACCGTAAAAACATGGATTTGGGATTAGAACCAAGTATGGAAGCATCCAGCTCCCAATCTAGCCTTTTATCTTTACAATTTGCAACAAATCTTAACTCACTCTCATATTGAGGAAGAGGTTCAGCTTATCTCGCCGTCATGATTAACCCTAGGGGAGAAAGATTCGGTTATTGCGCCATCATTGCCCTATTCAATAACAGCCTTTTTAGCCCAAGATAGTGGGGAAAATCATTGTATCAGTTATCTGAGTTGAAATTTTTTAGCCCAGAACTTCACCCAGTTGGATGAATTCAAAGCTTGTCCCTTTCCCATACACTTAATGCTACGAGAGTATAAGATCCGTCATTCACCTCATCTACTTGATTATGGCTTCCCAAGACTTTTGGTACGGGGAGGTCTGGTAGGGAACCGCGCATATCGTCGTCCATCTAGCTAATGTCCCTCAAGCGTCTTAGCAAACAGTTATTTCATGCTTTCTTGCACTCATTTTAATCGTCACTGTTCCCAACACCCAAGTGGGATCTACATGACACCCTAGGTTACGTTTTGTATATTTCTGGTACCGTTCTAAGCGCAACCTAATCTTTAAAGAGACTACCTCCGCTAACATCAATTCTTCTGGAGTTTTTCTGAAGAAGTTGACCCTTTCCCCGTAAAACGTATCGGCCCTTATCCAACCTATCGTCTGGTGAGACACCCGCGCAATAATGCCTATGCAAACTGCTCCTGCCAAAGCTAAACCCACTCAACCCCTGTTTACTGTTGATATGGTGCGCACCTATCTCCATGAGATTGGGCGTGTCCCCCTTCTGACCCATGAGCAAGAGATTGTTTATGGCAAGCAGGTGCAACAAATGATGCCACTCCTGGAACTCAAGGAGTCATTGGAAAAATCCCTGGAACGGAACATTAGTGATGAAGAATGGGCCAATCAGGCCCAAATGGAGGTTCATCACCTCCGTGATACGGTGCGCCAAGGACAGCGGGCTAAGAAAAAGATGATCGAGGCCAATTTGCGCTTGGTAGTGGCGATCGCCAAAAAATACCAGAAGCGTAATCTGGAATTCCTTGACCTGATTCAGGAAGGAACGCTGGGTCTAGAGCGGGGTGTAGAAAAGTTCGATCCCATGCGGGGCTACAAGTTTTCTACCTATGCCTACTGGTGGATTCGGCAGGCCATCACCCGTGCGATCGCCCAGCAAGCCCGTACCATTCGCTTACCCATTCACATCACCGAGAAGCTCAATAAGATCAAAAAGACCCAACGGGAACTGACGCAGCAACTAGGTCGGGGACCAACTCCTACTGAAATTGCTGAAGCGTTGGGATTAGAACCGGCTCAAATTCGGGAATATCTAGTGATGGCGCGTCAGCCGATTTCCCTAGATATGCGGGTGGGAGACAACCAAGATACAGAACTGCAAGACCTGCTGGAAGACGATGGCGCGTCGCCGGAAACCTATGCCACCCATGAGTTGCTCAAGCAAGATTTGCAAAACCTGATGAGTCAGTTAACCCCGCAGCAGCAGGAAGTGCTGAACCTTCGCTTTGGGTTGAGCGATGGCTGTGAGCTATCGTTGGCCAAAGTGGGATTGCGGATGAACATTAGTCGGGAGCGGGTCCGTCAGTTAGAACGGCAAGCGTTGGAACACCTGCGTCGTCACAAAGCCTCGATGCAAGGATATCTTGCTAGTTAGGAATTGAGGATTTAATCTCATTTTGCCCCTTGGCTCCAGATTAATCTGAGCCAAGGGGCACTGCCTCATGCCTAAGGGATCATCGCATGGTCAATGAACGGGCAAGGGTTTTGTAAGAGGGAATATGCCCTGCAAAATAGCCAGATAGATAGTAGCGAGGTGGCTCGTAATGATGCTCGGCAGTGAAGGGGGCAGCAAAGCGATCGCCCACTAAATCTTGCCGCACAAAAAAGGCATTGGCCCCGGATAAATTACAACCCACCAAACAATAGCCCTTTTCCGCCAGGTGTACTTCCAGAAACTTGAGCGATACGCCAAAGCAATCATCCTTTTCCCACTGATGGGTCGGGTTGTAATCCATGCAGTACAAAATGGGTGGGGTAAACTTGGCGTTATACTCCACCACTAACACCCGTGGACTCGTGCAAGTAATGGCATTGAGGACGTGATAGTCGTTGCCGTCAATGTCAACCGAGAGCAAATCAATTTCCTCAGCTTTGATCGCATCAGAAATGAGCGCATTGATGTTTTCTGCTGTAATAAATGACTCGGTCATCATCAGTTGTTTACGGGCAATAATCGGGGCGAATTCTTCCCGGATGGTGTTGACCGACTTTGTAGAGGCATCAATCCACAATCCCTGCCAATCCTCAAAGAGTAGGGCTAAGGTATTATTTTCCAAGCCATTGCCAATGCCAAACTCGACAAAGGTTTTATGGGTGGTGCCAATCCGGTTAAAAATTTCCCGAATGATGCCATCCTCATCACTTTGGGAGTACACTTTATCACCAAAGGGAATCAGGCTTTTGGGGTCACTGTAGCGATCGCTCTCTCTCAACCGATCCAGTTCTCGTAGAACCGGGATCTGAGTTTGGCGCTGTTGGATAATGGCGTTGTACTTTGCTTCTAAGCGCTGGGTCTTAACCCAGTCGAGGAATGTATTGAATGGCATGAACTGTCCTGACGTGTCTATTTTCCCCCAATTTACCCCAATAAACTGCTTAAACCGATCCAAATCGCCCCAATTTTTAGCGGAATAGTTAGCTCCCCTAAAGAATTCCTGCCCATTGGGAAATAGCCTGAAAGCCCTACGAGGAAAGAACTTCAGGCTACTTTTTGGTTTCTCGATTTCCTCTCACCTTTCAATAGTGGGAATAATGCTCGACAAGGACACTCGCACTGGGGCATTGGTGAGCTCTAGCCTTTTCTAGCTCTGATTTAAGAAGAGCCTCCCTAGCACGCTGCCTCACAACTGAAAGAGTAGAATAATTAACAGAACCGAGGCCAAACTCGCGAACGGAGTTCTCACTAAATTCCAGAGATTCCACTGGGGTTCAAAGTTCATGCGGGCGGACTTCAGAGCCGATTCATCCATAACATCGACGTTCAGTGCTTGGAGTTGATTGTTGAGCGGGACGTTGATGGTGAAAGTGGATAACTGCACCCCCAGGATATAGACCAGTGGAGCCGCGATTAACAGCAAGCGCTGAACCCCCGCCAGTTGGCTAAAACCCAGCACCGCTGCCGCCACGGAGGCGACCACGGACCCCATCCAAACGGCGACAAACAACGGCTGGTTATTCTGAATTACCCCATCGATCGCCTGAAAAGCCCGGATAAACTCACGGTCATTCAGGGTTTTGATCCCTGGCATCACGATGGTGGCGAAGGCAAACAGGAATCCAGCCACCAGGGAACACAGCAAGGTTGCCGTGATCAGCATAATTTGAAAAGTTGCTTCAGTTGACATGGTTTAAGTTCCTTAGCTTTTTGAGGGGTATATTTTTTCTTGAAAAACACTGAGAAACAGTTAGTAGGACAAACTGGGCGCTTGGCGGAGGGACGCTGGGTCTGACAGTTGCTTGAGAATGAAATCGGCCACATCTGCCCGCGAAATCTGGAGGGTAATATTGCGGTCGGTACCGGGGAAGTGGTGACGATATTGCCCCGTTAGCGGTCCATCGGTTAGGGCACCGGGTCGCACAATCGTCCAGTCGAGGTTACTGTTTCGCACGAACGCTTCCTGCCGTTCATGGTCGGCAAACACCTGGCGCAAGATAAAGCCAAACATGAGGTATTTCCAGTAGAAGTCAAGGTTGTTCCAGCTATCGCCAGTGCCCAGGGTAGAAAGGCAGATCAGGCGGCGTATCCCGACTTTTTCCATCGCTTGGATAATTTGTTGCGTGCCTTCTGAGCGAATGGTGCTTTTTAAGTTCTTGCCTGCACCCAGGGTACAAATCACCGCATCTTGCCCCCGGATAGCGTCTTCTACGGCTGAGACATCCATCACATCCCCTTGGAACAGACTGAGTTGAGGGTGGTTGCGATCGCACTTAGTCAGATTACGAGCAAAGGCAGTCACGGTATGGCCTTGGTCTAGGGCTTGTTGAACCACTTGATCGCCAACAGTTCCGGTTGCACCAAAGATGACGAGTTTCATCATTGAGATTCCTCATTTAAGACATCCTTAGCTTACGAAGAGTGACCAGGGGGTGCTTGCCCTTTCTTGCGGGGTTTTCCCTTTCTTGCGGTGACTTGTGAGACTGGGGGGAAACGGGTAAGATTAAGCAAGATTGCGACGTGTAAAGAAAATTCTGAGATGGGCATGTAACGTGCAGCCTGTAACGTGCAGTCTGTCTCCCTCTTGTATCTTGCGATCGCCACCGTGGTGGCTTTGAACCGATGGCGCTTGCTCAACCCCAGGCAACTGACGGGCTTTCTGACGATTTACGACCTGACGACTCGCATCCCAGTGAGTCTCCTTTAATTCTGGGAACCGAGACGATTCAGCTTGAGCATTTGCAATTTCCGCCGGGAGAGGGGGATTTTCAAGCTGACGCGCACACGCTGTTTGTGAATCTGACTCCGCGTCCCCTCCATTACGTGCAAAAACAGGATGGCAAAACCCATACTGCTTTCTATCAACAGGGTGAGATGTTGATCACTCCGGCCAATACCCCCCTATTTGTGCGGTGGGAGGGTCAGGAAAATTGTCTCCAGGTACAGCTACCAGAGACATTCCTGAAACGAGTGGCAGAGGAAACCTTGGGCAAGGATGGCGATCGCCTCTCTCTAGTGCCAACGTTTCAGTGTCGTCAGCACCAGCTTGAGGCGATCGCCACCTTACTAGTGGGGGAAGTGCGGCAGCGTCAACCAGGGAGTGGCTTATATCTGGATTCCCTGGCCAATGTGCTGGCAGTGGAGTTGCTGCGTCACTATGGGACGACCTCGGCCCAAGTCCCCAATTACGAAGGCGGATTGCCCACCTATCAGCTTAAACAAGTGCTAGACTACATCGATGCTCACTTGGCTGGGGACATCAAACTGGCTGATCTCGCCAGATTGCTGGGCATGAGTCCGTTCCACTTTGGCCGTATGTTTAAGCAATCAATGGGCATTTCCCCCCATCAGTACGTAATTCAGCAGCGAATCGAACGGGCCAAACATCTACTAAAACAGAGCGATCGCGCCATTATCGACATTGCCCTAGAGTGTGGTTTCACCAGTCACAGCCACCTCAGCAAACAATTTCGTAAAGTTGTGGGGATTGCCCCGAAACACTATAGAAGCCAGACCCTATAAATAATCAGCAATTCCCTGGACCAATAACCGATGAAACTGAGTCATGATTTTAGTGGTGCGTTAAGAACATTTGCCTACTTTATGGCCAGCGGTACCCACTATATGATTGAAGATCTTGACTACTTGCAGCTCTACGGTGAATCACCAAGCGCCATTGAGAAGGTTTTTGCGATATTCGCCAATGTTCTTGAGCTTGACGAAGCAGGACAAGTCTTAAATTTTGCCTATGCTCAGCAACGGGCTACCGACTATCTGCGGGCCTGCTGCGATCCCAATTATCAGGTGGACCCTCCATACGAGGAATGGGAAACAGCGTTGTATTCTTTGCCCCCATCATCGAGGCCGATGCCAATGACCTTAGAAGAATGGCAGGATGCCTTGGAGCAGGCGGTGTTGGTTAAACTGGTCGAACTTGATCCCAATCGCCCCCTGAAACTCTTGGATGTTGGGGTGTTTCCCTGGCACTCTTCGATTGAGCTTTCGGCTTTCTATGTGGGAGATGATGTGGGAGATGATCTAGGAAATGGCTCAGATGATATCGCTGAAGCAGATATTGCCGGTTGGCCTCACTATAACTTCTCCCACCAAGAAGACGGCCAATGGCCTGAGGTGGATGATCTGTGTGAGGCGATGGGGGCAGTCTATGCTGAGGCAGGTGAACCATCGGCTCCAGCAGCGGCAACTGTGGCGGCTAGGTATTTTCAGGCGGCGGCTGAGGTGATGAAGCGATCGGCGATCGCCCAAGCTTTAAGAACGAAGCAACTCGCTGATGATTTCCGCATCACGGTGCTTGATCCAGACGATTCAGGTATCAATTATATGTAGGTATCTTATCTTTTTAAGTATAGCTAAAGGCCCTGATTGACTGATAAAACTGCCTAAAATCTTGTCCCTGCCTTGGGTCAGAAGACCTGATCCCTACATTGTCCCAATCCCTTGTAGGGGAGTGGTTTCCGCCTGATTGATTGACAAAACAGTCTAAAACCTTGTCCCTGCCTTGGGTCAGGAGACCTGACCCCTACATTGTCCCAATCCCTTGTAGGGGAGCGGTTTCCGCGCCCAAGCCCCAATTTTTGTCCGTCAACCAGGGTTTCCGCGCCCAAACCCCAATTTTTGTCAGTCAACCAGCTAAAGACCTATTATGATAGGCTCCCCATCACTTGATTCTCCTATCAATGGGCAGCTCAATCACAAACCTCGTCCCTTTTCCAGGAGCCGAGTCACAATGGAGTTGACCACCATGTTTTTCCACCACAATTTGATAACAAATTGATAAGCCTAGACCTGTGCCTTTGCCAACGGGTTTTGTGGTGAAAAATGCGTCAAAAATTTTCGTTTTAATCGCGTCAAGGATGCCAGGACCGTTATCCGCAATGGAAATTTGGGCGAGATGGGGTGCTGTATTCCCAGAAGGAGCATTGCTCTCTACCATCGCCGTTTTAATCCAAATCGTCGGGGTCCAGTTATCGGGTCGTGAGTTTGATATCACCTCTGCATACTCTTCCAGCGCATCCAAACTGTTCCCAATTAGATTCATAAACACTTGATTGATTTGGCTGGGATAACAGTTGATGAGCGGTAAATCCCCATAATGTTTCACAATTTGCACATGATTTTGGCGATGATATTTGTCTTCAGAAACCTTGATTCGGTGTTGCAAAATTAACAGAGTATTGTCGATGCCTGCGTGGATGTCAGTGGTGGTGGGGCCAACTTCATCCACCCTCGAAAAGTTACGGAGCGAGGCGACGAGGGATTGAATTCGTTCGGTGCCTAGGCTCATAGAATGGAGTGCTTTGGGTAAATCCTCACGGACAAATTCCATATCCATGGCAGCCATATGCTGGGCGATCGCTTCAGGTGGGTCCGGCATGGCTTCAACGAATAAATCAATTAATCGCAATAGATCATCCACATAATGTTGAGCGGGATCAACATTATTGTGGATAAAGTTAACAGGATTGTTGATTTCGTGGGCAATCCCGGCAACAAGCTGGCCCAGAGACGACATCTTTTCCGTGTGGATCAGTTGCACCTGGGTTTCCTGGAGTTCTGTGAGGGTCGTGTTCAAGGTTGCCGTGCGTTCCGCCACTCGCTGTTCCAAGGTTTGGTTGAGACGGTACAGTTCCAGATGAACGTTGATCCGAGCCAGGACTTCGGCATGTTGGAACGGCTTGGTGATGTAGTCTACAGCCCCCGATTCCAGCCCCTTGACCTTATCGATGGTATCCGATGCCGCCGTGGTGAAAATAATCGGAATGGGCTGAGTGGCCTTATTTGCTTTAATGGTGCGACAAGTCTCAAAACCATCCATGCCACCGGGCATCATCACATCCAGCAAAATCAAATCAGGATGGCTCCGCTGGAGGCGATTGATCGCGGATTCCCCACTTTTGGCGATCGCTACTTGATAGTTGGCCCCTTCCAACAGTTCAACCAAGACTTGGATATTATTGAGATTATCATCAACCACCAGGATGGTGGCAGGGGGGGACGATGACGGTGAGGGCACCGATGGCAGAACCGAGGTGGCAGCAGGTGGGGGTTGACGATTCAGCATAGGTGCTATCCTTTCACATTCAGAGATTCAAGCCAGTCAATAATAGCGTCAATATCAAAATCATCAGCCCAGGCCAGAATTTTCTGGGTAAACGGCGCATAGTCTGGGCAGTCTTGTTGCAACTGTTGAGCGAGCTTACGCACTTCGGTGATCAGTCCTGCTTGAGCGGCTGTTTCCAAGGGTGCTAGTTCCTTGCCTGTGGGCATCACGAGTTGATCACCGTTGGGCCGATTAGGTCGATCCGACTGGGAGGGTTGATTGGGGGGCACAATGGATGGTGTTGTGTCCTGATAGCACCAAGCCAAGGGCACATGGGTGTGCAGGATTTGCAACAGACGATCAATGTCGATGGGTTTGGCCAGAAACGCCGTGCAGCCTGCCTCGATGCTGGTTTGGCGATCGTCCGCTGCCAAGCTGGCCGAGGCGGCGATGATCGGGACCGTCGCAAATTCTGGCAGTTGTCGTAGCTGTCGGGTCATCTCCAAACCATCCAGGGTCGGCATCACAATGTCTGTCACGATGAATGCGGGTAAGTGGGCGATCGCCTGCTCAATTCCAGTTTGCCCATTTTCGGCCTCTTCTACCACAAATCCCAGAGATTCCAGTACACTCCGCAGCACTGCTCGGTTTTCGGGGTAATCATCCACCACCACCACCGTTTGCACCGGCCCTTCATAGCCCTCAATCACTGGGTTCATCCCAGGTAACGTCACCGTGGATTGGGGGGTTCCAAGGGGCAACTCCACCTCAAACCAAAGCTGACTCCCCTGTTCGACTTGGCTTTGAGCCTGGATTTGACTCCCCATGAGGGCCACAATTTGTTGGCTAATGGCCAGCCCCAAGCCCGTCCCCACTTCTTTTTGAGCGCGATCGCCAATTTGCTCAAACGGTAAAAAGATGCGCTCCAATACCTCAGCTTCCATGCCAATTCCGGTATCTTCCACCTGAAAGCGGAGCCAAGCCGTCGGGCGATCGCCAACCTCGGCGGTGGATTCCAGAAACTGGGGCGATCGCAACTGCTCAACTCGGAAAGTCACATGACCCGCCGTAGTGAATTTCACTGCATTACTGAGCAAATTAAGCAGCACTTGACGCAACCGTTTGGGATCGGCCTGGATGATAGCAGGCAAATCGGCATCAATGGCATTGACAAAAGCCACCCCTTTTTGTTCTGCCTTGATCCGACAAATTTGGGCAGTTGCATGGAGAAACTCAGGCAAATCCAGGTCTTCGGAATACAGTTCCACTTTGCGGGCTTCGATTTTGGCCAAATCCAAAATATCGCTAATCAAAGTCAACAAATGGGAGCCACACTGCTCAATGATGGCGATGCCCTGATGTTGCTTGGCAGTGAGGTTGGTATCCCGTGTCAAGAGTTGGGCATAGCCCAGAATCCCGTTCAGCGGCGTGCGTAACTCATGACTCATATTGGCCAAAAACTCACTTTTAGCATGGTTGGCCACCTCAGCGGCTTCCTTCGCCTGTTCCAGTTCAATGGCCCGTTCTGCCTGTTCATCCAAGAGGACTTTGACCTGACGGATCAGTTGATTCAGGGAACTGGCCAAACGACCGACTTCATCCTGACTCGCCCCTACTTCACTGCTATCCGTTGCTCGGAGTTCAAAGTTAGAATTTTGGGTCACCCGCTGGGCCACTTGGGTGACTTGCTCAATAGGACGAGCGATCGCCCGACTCGTCATACTGGCCAGCAGTAAGGCCACCAGCACTGACAGGGCCATACTAGTGGTGATGACCTGGGAACGGAGCGATCGCGCTGTTTCAAAATCTACCTGGGCTTGCTGGTATTGTGCTTCCGCTGCCGCAATCCCGAGGTTTAACCGCTCGGCCAAGCGTTCAAAATCAACCCTAATCCGAACGGCAGATCCAGTGGTGCTTCCCACCAAAACCTGTTGGCGAGCTGCCGCAAGGGCATCCGGTTGTTGCGATAAGTCCGCAGGGCGGACTGAAGTCCACAGTTGATCCATCAGGGCTTCATAGGTGTAGGCCGTCGTGCGGTAATCGGTTGCTAGTATCTGGAGATCATCCACGTCTAGGAGCACGTTCCCATCCATGACTTGAGCCGCAAATGCTTCCAACTCCTGCGTCAAGGCCACGACTTCATTCACATCGGATTGAAAATTAGCGGCCTCATACTTTGCCCACACCGAGTGACCCAATACCGACATGAGCCGCTGGGGATGGGCTTGGACTTCCAGTACGGCGATTTCCAACTCCTTTAACAACAATTGTTGAGTGTTGGCAAGAGTTAAACGGTCAAGGGCACGCTGTTCTGTCCACCTGCCTCCAACCAACCCAATCACTACCCCGACGAGAGCAACCCCAATGGCAAGCGCAAACCCAGAACCAATTTTTTGAGCAATTCCTAAATTACCCAAGCGACGATGAAGATGGGGGGAGCGCAAAGAGGGTCGCATAGCCTTGGAGTACCGTTTCGCCCAATGGGTTGACCAGCGGAGACGTACCCCTATCGTAACGCCACAAATCATCACCCAAGTTAATCAATGAATAAGAAAAGATTATGAATAGGCGATCGCGGTCAAAGCCTTCAGTTGAAAGGGAATTGACATTCATGTCGTCAAGGTTAGTCCATAAAACTTCATCAACTATCGTAGGCTTTGCCCTTCGAGCAGGTTGGAGGAGAACCAAAGAGAGCAAGATTGTTCAGCCTGCCGCTACTAAAAACTTAGACAAAGTTGGACATTCTCTAAGCACCCACTGCTAACGGCTGTCGTGGGATTACCGCCAGGATTTTCACCTGATGTCTTAACCTCCGAATCAACATTAATGTTGACTAGAGGCCCAGTCGGTCTGCCACGGGGTTCCCCTC
>JBFRWC010000027.1:0-5919 GCA_051439365.1 Leptolyngbyaceae cyanobacterium | reverse complement strand
GGGTTTGGGTGGTGCGAAAGCTGGCCTGCCAACGGCGACGCTCTTGCTTGGCAGTAGAACGGGCCATCATCATGACCTGATAGGTCTGATCTTGGGCGGCATTTAAGCGCCAAGTATTGAGAAAACTGAACCAACTGGTCGCAGCCATCGTTGACAAGATGCCAATGATGGTAGCGACCGTGATGGACTCTAACAAGGTAAAGCCAACCGAGGACGATTTCGCCTGTCTCGCTGCCAACCAAAGCATAGGGGTTGGTGTGAACGGTCGTTTGCATGGATGATTTCCGTCCGGGTCACCACACCTAGACATGGGGCGATCGCACCCAGCCTCATTACTCTGCTCACACGGCATCTTACATGGCATCATTTTTCGCTCTACACCCTGGATTGCTGAAGTCATCTTGCTGTCCACCTATCAGCAGGGGCAGCACTGGAATCTCTTCTGGTGTAGCAAGTTTTCCCTCCAGATTCGAGGGGAATTATACGGACGCGACAGAGTTCGGCACAGAGTCGAGTAGCTGCTGTACCAAGACCGGGGAGCGATGGCCACTGGCTGAGATCATCCGATGGGAGAGAACCGCGATCGCCAACTCTTTGACATCATCTAATTGAACAAAATCTCGACCCTTTAGAAATGCGAGGGCTTGACTACAGCGAAACAGAGCCACCGATCCCCTCGGACTGACTCCCAAGCGAATATCCTCATGCTCTCGCGTCGCCCGAACGAGGTCCAAAATATAGTGCTGTACGTCATCCAAAACACTGACAGTGGCACAGGCTTGCTGTAACTGAGCCACCTCTTCCAAGGAAATGCAAGGCTGGAGGGACGGGGAGGTCATGTTGCCCTGAAGCCGCCGTAACACCTGTAATTCTTCAGCCTCAGATGGATAGCCCAAGGTAAGAGATAGACTGAACCGATCCATCTGAGCTTCGGGCAAAGGGAATGTCCCTTGATATTCCACCGGGTTTTGGGTCGCAATCACAAAAAAGGGATCAGGAACGGGACGAGATACACCATCGGTGGTGACTTGATGCTCTTCCATCACCTCCAACAAGGCCGATTGGGTACGAGGGGTCGCCCGATTAATTTCGTCCGCCAGCAACACGTTGGCAAACACCGGACCTTGCAAAAACTCAAATTTTCCGGTTTGAGGGTTCCAGATATTGGTTCCCGTGACGTCGGTGGGCAATAGGTCTGGGGTGCATTGGACTCGCTTAAAGTGACCGTCAATGGAACTGGCGAGGGACTTGGCCAACAGGGTTTTTCCGACTCCGGGCACGTCTTCCAACAAGACGTGGCCACCGGATAGTAAAGCGGTCAGAACTAGCCGGATGGAATCTTCCTTACCCACAATCGCTTTGCTTAAATTGTCGGTCAGTCGTTGGATACTCTCTCGCATAACGGTCCTTTCAGTGAACGGGTTAGTGAACTGATGAACTACCGAGTATCGTTACGCTAGCGATCGCCTCCTCAATGGCCAGACTCTAACGTAACGACAACTCTATAGGAGAGAGTACCCAATTACTCATCATCGTCGTCATCGTCGTCATCAGTCGGGTAAATAAAGCTCTCGGACTGACCCGTTAAGACAGACTTACCCAAGGAAAGGGCACGTTCAGCCTGCAACTTTGCCTTACTTTTCCATACGGCACGACGGATACTACGCTTCGATTTTGAGGTTCGTTTCTTCGGGACTGCCATGACTACTGCGTGATTTACAATGATAAGGTGACAACCTTTCAATCATAGACCATTTACCTGGCTGTGGCTACTTTACTAGGGAGGATAGGGAAGAGAAGTAAACGATGGACTTCATGCCTCTTCACGTTTTTTGAGAGGTGCTGCTCAAAAAGGGAGCGATCGCCCTGGCAGAAACGGGTTTGCTGTAGAGATAGCCCTGGGCAATGGGGCAGCCTCTACTTTCCAAGAAATCAGCCTGAGCCTGGGTTTCCACTCCCTCAGCCACGACGGTTAGCCTCAAGGCTTGGCTGAGGGCAATCACGGCTTCTGCGATCGCCGCATCATCTGGGCTATGGGGAATCTCTTGGACAAACGATTGATCAATCTTAAGTTTTGCGATGGGGAGCCGTTTCAAATAACTGAGGGAGGAATAGCCCGTGCCAAAGTCATCAATGCTAATTTCGATCCCCATCTGTTTCAGGGCGGTTAACTGCTCAATGCTGCAATCCACTTGTTTCATCACAAAGTTTTCTGTGACTTCCAGTTCTAAGTGATGAGCAGGTAAACCACTCTCTTGTAAGGCTGCTTGTACAGTACCCACAAAGTCAGATCGTTGAATTTGGGCACCCGATACATTCACGGCCAAGCGACCAAACTCCAAGCCTTGATCCAGCCATTGTCGTCCTTGCTGACACGCTTCCCGCAACACCCAGGCTCCCAGGTCATGAATGTAGCCCGTTTGTTCCGCTAGGGGAATAAAGCAAGCTGGAGAAACTGTCCCCAGGTCTGGGTGTTGCCACCGTAACAGCACTTCCACCCCCACCAAATGCCCAGAGGATAGGTCAACTTGAGGTTGGTAAACCAGGTAAAACTCATGGCGTTCGAGAGCATGGCGTAGGCCATTGGTGAGCGATAGCTGTTCGGTGACCGCTTTCGTCATCTCTTCGGTATAAAAGCAATAGGTATGGCGGCCACTTTCTTTGGCCCGATACATGGCAGTATCGGCATCACGCAGCAGAGTCATCGGATCGGTGCCATCTTGGGGGAAAATGCTAATGCCCAGACTACAGGTCATGTAGGTGGGTTGGTCATTGAGGAGAAAGGGCTGTTGAAACTTTTGTAGCAATTTTTGGACAATGACCAGCGCTTGTTGCGGGGCCGTCAGATCGTCGAGCAACAGCACAAATTCATCACCACCCAGTCGAGCAACCGTGTCGCTGGCTCGAACCGATTGTTTGAGCCGTTGGGCCAGTTGCTTCAACAGATCATCGCCAACGGCATGGCCCAAGCTGTCATTGATGTGCTTGAACCGATCTAAATCCACAAAGACCACAGCTAACAGGGTTTGCTTTCGGGTCGCTGCCAAAATGCTTTTCTGGAGATGGGCGTTGAAGAGTAAACGGTTGGGTAAATTGGTGAGGGGGTCATGGTGGGCCAAATATTCGAGGCGGGCTTCTGTTTCCTTGACCGACGTAATATCGGAAAAAATACCGACGTAGCCACTCGGTTGATGGTTTGGGTCATAGACCGTGCTAATCGCTAAGAGTGCTGGATAAATCATGCCATCTTTGCGCTGATTCCAAATTTCTCCGCGCCACTCCCCAGCCGCCGTGAGTGACTGCCACATCTGTTGATAAAAAACATCATCATGTCGTCCTGATTTGAGGAATCGGGGATTTTGGCCAATGCTCTCTTCCTTGGAATAGCCCGTGACTTTGATGAACGCCCGATTTACGTCTAGAATCTGGCCCTCTAAGTCAGTGATAATCACCCCTTCAATGGTGTTCTCGAAGGCTGTGGCGGCTTGCTGGAGCTTTTGTTCTGCCGCTTTTCGCCCAGTAATATCTTGAGTTAGCCCTTGGAGACGGACTACATGACCTTGGTCATCTTTAATGGCAACGCCGTGGGCGTGGACCCAGTGAATGGAGCCATCGGGATGGCGAATACGAAAATCCAAGTCGTGATCCTGCTGGCCAGACAGACAACGTTGGACGTCGGCTTGCCATGCATCAAAGTCGTCGGGATGAATGGTACTTTTAACCTGGTCAAAGTCCCCGCGAAAAGCACCGGGAGCTAATCCCCATATCGATTCAAGTCGATCCGACCAAAATACTTTCTCGGTGGCGACCTCAAACTCCCAGGTGCCGGTGTTGGTTGCGTTTAAGGTCTGGCGATAGTGCGCTTCTCGATTGGCTAGTTGCTGAAGCAGTTGTTTGTCACGGGTGATATCAATGTGAACCCCTAAGAGGCGCTCAACTTTGCCGTCAGAGCCTAAAACTGGAGTCCCACGGGCCAAGATCCAACAGTAGTGACCGTCTTTATGGCGGAGACGAAATTCGTGTTGCCACAGCGATTCGGGTGAATTCAGAAATGCATGTAGGTGAGCGAGGACTTGGGGGCGATCGCTAGGATGAATGCGGGTCCTCCAAGTCGCGAATGTATTGGGTAATTCATCATCCTCAAATCCCAGTTGGGCTTTCCACTTGGGGGATAAGTAGAGCCGATTTTGGGTGATATACCAATCCCAGACTCCATCTAAGCTGGATTCGGTTAGTAATTGATAGCGCTGCTCACAGGCTTTACTGGCCGTTTCTGCCACAACTCTAGCCGTTACATCCTCATAGACTGCGACCACCATGCCATTGGGTAAGCGATACACTCGGTTTTCCCGCCAGCCCCCAATGCGGTCATCTTGATACTTGGTTGCAGGTAAAACTTCCGGTTGCCCCGTGCGCCACACCCGCCGCAGCACATCCAGTAACCCAAACTCGACCACTCCCGGAAACACTTGAGTCACAGGTTGCCCTATTAGTGCCTCTCGTTTTGCCCGGTCAATCCGTTCTGCCGTTTGGTTGAAATCCACGAAGATAAAGTCTTCGCCCCCTTGTGCTGCTTCATAAACGGCAATGCCCAACTCTAGCTGATCGAACAGTTGCCTAAGATAACCAGGGCTGGTGGACAAAAGGGACCCTGGGTCCGTATTCGCCTTGAGTAAAAAGGCCAAGGTGCTGGAGGTACTGTATTGGCATCCATTGGAGGAAGAAGAGGCGTGGTGAGTGTTGTCCATGAGGTAGCCTGCTCATCAAGTACATTGCTCTTCTAAGAAACCCAGGTAATTCCCTGACATTTGAGCCTGTTTGGGCGTTGAAGCTGTCCAACAGATTCGAGACTCAGAAGTCGCTAAGACAACACAACTACAAGGTGATTCAGTATTTTTGACTAAACTAACTCAACCATATCGGCTGATTCCATTAGGGGATAGTTCTGATCACGATGTCGTCTTTGCGTGTCCACTTTAATGGTATCTTTATAAGTTTTCAGGCAACGAGATCGCCTTGGCAATTGCAACATTATCCCCTAAAAAGTTGACCAAAGTTAAACTTGAGGTTGCGAATTGTGTTTTAAACCGATGCGGTAGGAATCATGACCCTACGTTGGGCGTGGAGACCGCGCCCTGGTTGGCTAAAAACGCATTGGGCGCGGAAACCAAGCCCCTACAGGGTAACGGGGGAATGTAGGGGACAGGTTTCCTGACCGGGCTGCAATACACCATAATCTTCGTTTGGGTCGATTATTGGTTTAGACCTTAACAAAAACCAAGTCGCCATCTACCATCGCCTCAAATGTCCCTAAAGGTCTCTCGGCTGGGCCTTGAGCTACTGTGCCATCGACGTTAAAAGCAGAGCTATGGCAGGGACAGACTAAGAGGCTGGACTCATCCCACTTGACGCTACAACCTTGGTGAGTACACAGGGAGTTAACCGCTAACACCTTGGTGTTGTCACTCGGATCGCGGATGACGAGAACTTGTTCTCCTTGAAACGTCTTGTCAGAGATAAAGCCAGCCTCGTCTAGTTCCACAACCGTACCAATGGCGGCAAAACCATCTTCGCGGGGGGTGCTGTCGATCTCCGGTTCGTCCGTCGCGCCAGACGTTGGGGTTGAGGGGGTGTCGGATTGGCAGGCGGCGATCGCCACAGGCAAGAAACTGGCTAGCGCTCCAACACCGACCCAGTTGATAAATTCACGTCGTTTCATAGCTTTCTCAAGAGTTTTCTGATGCACAGTGTATAAATTGTCATTCCTGTCGCTTTCCTGCTTCCCAGTGAGACACCTACGGTATACACACATCTCACTTTAAAGCCCAAAACTTGGCTTTACCCCCCTTAGTCCCCCCTTGCAAAGGCTACGGTGTACACACATCTCATTTTGAAGTCCAAAACTCGGCTTTACCCCCC
>JBFRWC010000026.1:0-7027 GCA_051439365.1 Leptolyngbyaceae cyanobacterium | reverse complement strand
GCGGGTGATCCCATCTCAAATCGGCCCTCTGGAATCCGCACTAGCCGCAACTGCACCCCATTACCCAAATCCTCCACATACACATCCACCGTCACCGGATAGGACCGCACAATCTGGCCCCGATTATCCACCGCCACCGCCTTCTGCCCTAACGTCAGCCGCTCCCAAGGGGTAGCAGGTTTCGGCTTTGGCTTCGGCGTGGGTTTCGGGTTCGGTACCCGGTCAGGTTGATTCTCTGGCTCCAACTCCAACAACGCCTTCAGCATCGCCGCTCCTCCCTGGCCCACCCGCTTCAGCCACTCTGGAGGACTGGGTGGATCTGCCTCTGAAGGCGTAGGTATTGGAGTCGGCGGCGGCACCACCCGCACCGTCGGGAGTTCAGATAGCCGCAGGGGAAGCAATGGAGTCACAATTGGCGGCACCACCACTGGTGGCTCAATTTTGGGCACGTTTCCCAACAACCGCAGCCACGCCGCCATCGTTTGAGGCCGTTCTCCAGGATTTACCCTCATCCCCTCCATCACCGCCCGATTGACCCGATCGGACACCGCCGAATTGATCGCCTGGGGGGACTGAATATCTGGCCGACCCTCCAACACTGCAATCCGCCGATTCCGGGCATCCAGCGGAATCACCCCCGTCAGTAAGCTATACAGCGTTGCCGCCAGCGCATACACATCCGTAAACGATCCCCGCTTCGCCTCCAACTGATATTGCTCAATCGGCGCATATCCCTCCGTCACCATCTGAGTATGGGTGCGGGTCACATTGGGTGTAAACTCCCGTGCCATGCCAAAATCAATCAGCACCGCCTCATCCGTCCCTTGGCGCACCATAATGTTGTTTGGTTTCACATCCCGGTGCACCAGCCCATTTTTATGCACCACCTCCAGCGCTGCCCCCACCTGAGCCACATAGCGCAATGCCTCTGGCTCCGGCAATCGCCCCCGGTTCGCCAAATCCTGCCCCGCAATAAACTCCATCACCATGCCCACTAAAGAAATAGAGTCAGCCGGGGCATTACCACGACGGGGAGGGGAAATCTTTTCTTGAAAAAGCTGGTGAACCTTAACAATGTGGCGATGCTGACAACCGCGAATTTTCAGCGCCTCATTCATAAAGTCAGTTTGAAACTGATGAAAATCGGGTTGCTGTTGCATCGTGTCATTCAGCGTTTTAATCACCACCTGACCGTATTCTTTGCTATCCGCCAGATAGGTAATGCCAAAGCCTCCCCTCTCACTCAACACTTTGGTGATGGTGTACTTCCCGTTTTGGAGACGTTGTCCTGGAGTCCACTGCATAGCTCGACGGCTCTGATTCAAGAAAAACTGGCTTTATTGTGGCACAGTCTTGCAGTGAGCCGAACAGGTCTTTACAAAAGAAAGGGGTATGGGCATAATACTCCTGCTTGGCGATAGTAACGCGACACAGTAACATTATGATCGTAGGCTTCAAGTCTGACGAAACAAAGCGTATCTTTGAGAGGTTCAGATCTCGAAGCTATCCGTCTCACATTCAGAAGCTACCCTGTACACACAGGTCGAACCACCCCCTCTAACTCCCCCTTGCACAGGGGGAGGACCGGAGTTTCCCCCCTTTGCAAGGGGGGACGAAGGGGGGTAAAGCCGAGTTTTGGACTTCAAAATGAGATGTGTGTACAGAGGAGGTTGTGGGAGAGGGGAGAAACGCCTAGAAACTCGTTAGGGTTGGGTTCCCCTTCCCCCATTTTGGGGACAAGGGGTTAGGGGATGGGGGCCAATTGATGTCCTGTCGAACTCACGTTGTCTTTAGGGATGAGGATTCAACAGCGTGTCAGCTCATTGTCAACCCGTAAGGTGCCGTTAGCGCCAGCGTAGCGCACCGGGGAACTTGGTAGCTTATCTCATCCCTACTTCCTCTAATGCCGAAGAACTCAGGTTACGAAGCGATCGCATTCTAAGCGTTGGGTCCAAGTGCCCAGACTCACATCCATCTCACTCATGGGAGATTTCCACAGAACATTATGGCCCTCTCGTCTCTTGGACAACTAGTTGGCAGTTTGGAGCAGCGGCCCCAGTGGCGATCGCACCAACAGTTTCAGGCCATCTTAGAACACTGGCCCACCGCCGTTGGGGAGTTGGTAGCGGCTCAAACCCATCCCCTGGCCATTCGTCGTCAAGTTCTTGATGTGGCCACTTCCAGTTCAGTGTGGGCACAAAATCTAGCGTTCCAACGCCATCATATTCTCGCGAAGCTATCAGGTTATATTCCTGATCATAGCCTCAAAGATATTCGGTTTTCCCCTGCCCAGTGGCGGCAGTTGCGACCCACAAAGCCGCAGGGACAACAGCACTATCCTGATACGCCCTCAGAAACGCTTAAAACCTATCACTTGGAGCAATCCGAGGCTCGGCAACTGTGGTCCTACCATCCGTGCAAGTTATCTCACCACTCCAGACAATCTGAAAGCTCCCATCCTGTGCCCCATCCTCTGTCCCCCACCCAGACGTTTCAAGACTGGGCCACTCAAGTTCAGGCGCGATCGCAGCATCTGCCCAAATGCCCCAGTTGTGGCAGTCCTACCCCCAGTGGCGAACTGAAGCGATGGGGAGTCTGTTCCCTGTGCGCCACGAAAAAATGGTAAATCTGCTGTCTTGGTCAATCCATCAGTGGCTTAGAGGAGGTTGGATTGAGGCACGAAACCCAACGGTTCCAACACTTTTGTTGGGTTTCCTTGCGTCAATCCAATCTACCCATAAGGGATGTCGCGCTATTCTCTAAAGCTCGGTCATTTCCAACCGCCACTTTAGTCATCGAGAATCCGGACCCCAACAATGCTGGTATTGATCCGATAGGTCAGCCCCTCAATGGCAACCTGGTTGCCAATTTTCATCTTGTTATTGCCAAACACGACCGCATTGTTATTGATTTCGGCCTCTCCAGCCACCGTCACCAACATATCAAGGGTAAACCCCAGTTCTGGTCGCGGATCGGGGAAGGAACGGGTGCTGCCATCGGGCTGAGGGGTGGCCACTGATCGCGGTAGTTCTCTCACCGACTGAACTGCCACCTCTCCATAGGTCTGATTGCGGATAATAATTTCGGTTTGCCCCTCTTCCCGAATCGACTGTAATAACGCTTCTGGGTCGGTCACCGTTAGACCTCGCACCATTAAATCCACTTCCACCGATTTCCGGGTGGCTCCAATTTGAGCCACTGATCCGGAGTCCCCTGGTACCAGGAAAATACCAGCAAGGGTTGCTCCAATCACCACTGCTGCGCCAACATCCAAAATGCTGATCTTCCCGAACAGCCGCCCCTTGGAATCTAGAACTGCCATCGCTTACAACCCCCAATCTGTCCAGATGCTAGCGTATCACGGTACCAGTATATTCACCATGATCCTGCTGTCGAATGTAGCAGTATAATTTGGGCAATGGGCGCTCGTTTGAGGGATTCCCTCACAGCCCTATCGAGTGTTGTCACTGTGCCATCAGCTCAGCCACAGTCCAGCGATCGCCCAACCATGGCCGTATTGACCCATCTCTCCGGAGCGGATGCCCAAGGGTAGAGCGTTAATGGAACAAATTCTGCTTAAACCGCTGTTCCCCCAACTCGATCGTTTCTTGGCAAATCTTAAGCCAAGTGATACCCGCAGCGAGTTTATTGATGGCCGGAGCTATCAAAAACCCATTCCCCAAGGCACCACACTTCAGTTGCAAACTCAGCTATGGGATGCCATCAACGCAGTCACTCCCGTCCCACAACATGCGATCGCCTACCCCAATCATCGCTGTTCCTTTGGCGCATGGTCCCTTGTGCCCACCCTGGCGGTCTTTCTTGATTCCCTCCTAGCCCCGAGTCCCTTAGATCAGAGTGCTGCCTCAGATCAGCCTTACGATTGTCATCCCAGTGAGACGCGATCGCCCACCTCCCCTATCCTATCGCCAGCCTATATCCGTTGTCCTGACTGGGTCATCGAAATTATTTTACCGGAACAGTCCAGCGTTCAGCCCTTGCGATCCGTGTTGCATTGTCTCAACTATGGCACCCAGATGGCCTGGTTAATTGACCCCAATCAGTCTTTAGTGTTTGTGTTCCAACCGGATGCCATTCCCTGTGAATTCAAACAGAGCCAAGTTTTGCCTGTTCCTAGTCCTATTGATTTAACCCTGACGGTGGAGCAAGTGTTGGGTTGGATTCCAGCCAAGCGTTAACCCATCACCAACATTAACTCGTCACCAACATCACCACGCCAACATCACCACGCCAACATCACCAATCGATGGCAGAATACCCATTGGTCTCCATGATCTTGGGGTAAGCTTTTGATGGACATGGACATTCTTTTGCCAATCCATAACCTTGTTCAATTTTCATGAGGTTTCTGTCACCAATGTCTGGATTTCAACGATGGCTTAAGCCTAACAAAGCCTCCTTCCTGAAACGGCTGACCGTGAGCAAAATCGCGATCCTGGGATCAGTCGGGATCGGAACGGCGATCGCGTTGGCAATCACTCCTCTGCCCTCGTTGTTCGTTTTATTGGCAGGGCAGGACCAGGGAGTGCTGGAAGAGGCTCAGGGAACCGATGCTTCCCATGGGGTTAGGTCTGGGGAAAGTGTGGCGATCGCCCAAACTCCAATCCGTTCTAACCCGGAGACTGATGGGGCTGACCGTGCTATCTGCGCACCGGAGCTACTGGGTTCCCCAATGAATACCTTGGTGAGTCAAGCCATGCAGGTCACCCAACTGGTGCAGCAACCGGAAGTTTTTCTCGATCCCATCCTTAGCCAGGTTGGTCCCCAGTTGATGACCGCCCTGAATCCCCAACCGTGGCCGGAGCTACATGAGCGATCGCGCTTGGCCACCGTTCCTGTGATCATGTATCACGACATCGTCGAAGAAAAGGAAGTCTTTTTTGATGTCACCGTGGAGGAATTTGAGGCCCATCTGGAACTGATTCAGGCATCGGGAGCCACTCCCATCAGTATGGACGATCTAGTTGGCCATCTACGTACTGGAATGCCTCTCCCCCCCAAGCCTGTCTTACTGACCTTTGATGATGGCTATTTGGGCCACTACACCCATGTGTATCCGCTGCTGAAACAATATGGTTATCCGGGTCTTTTTTCCATTTACCACTACAAAGTAGGCCGGGATCATGGCCGTCCGGGGGTGGATTGGGACCAGGTGAAGGTATTGGCTAACGATCCTTTGATGACGATTGCCTCCCACAGTATCATGCACCCCAGAGATTTACGGGATTTGGATGACCTCACCTTGGCCCAGGAAATCGTAGAATCGAAACAGTTGCTGGAAGCGGCTCTAGGCCAAGAGATTCACTACTTCACCTATCCGGAAGGAAACTATGATGACCGGGTGGCGGAAATTGTGGCGATGGCCGGATATCAAGCCGCCCTGACGATGGACAATAACGAGCAGCGTTATGCCGGGGAATCCCAGCACTTGCTGGCCATCGATCGCATTGGTCAATCCCGACTGGCGTGGGCACTAGACAACGCATCGGGAGGCATCGCCCTGAAACCTTGGGGAGAAGCCTTCGACTTTAATAGCCCGGTGGTGCGATCGCCCATTGTGATGGATGGTATCCCCCTCACCCTAATTTCCGGTGGCAAACCGGTGACCATCCACGCTGACAGCCGCTACCAGCTCCCCGACATCATCGAAGGCACCGATGTGGTGGCGGCGGTGGACGGAGCCTTTTTCTCCCTCAAATATCTGGACGCCAACACCATGATTGGTCCGGTGATGAGCCGTAGCACCGAATTTGTTCCCGGTAATCCAGGGGAAAATCCCTTGCTCAATGGTCGTCCGCTAGTGTTGATTAGCGATCGCGCCGTTAAGTTCATTCCCTTCGATGCCGATCGCCACAACACCCTAGAAGGAATCCAAACCGAGCTACCGGGTGTTGCCGATGCCTTCGTTGCGGCGGCATGGCTGGTGAAAGATAGCGTTCCCCAACCCGCTGAGGCCTTTGGGAGCTTGTTTGACTACGATGCCCGTCGCCACCGCGCCTTTTGGGGGATTAACCAACTGGGCCAGCCCGTTATTGGAGTCTCCCACAACCTAGTAGATTCTATCCAACTGGGCAAAATTTTAGCCGAATCCGGGCTACAAGATGCCATTATGCTAGACTCCGGGGCCAGCACTTCCCTGGCTTATAAAGGGGAATCATTGGTATTGTACACGCCCCGTCCAGTGCCCCACTTGGTCGGTCTGGTGCCACCGCCAGAGACCCAAGCGATCGCCACCCGCGAGGTTTGCACTCCACCCGGTGGGATGTAGAGATAGAGCCAATCAGCCCAGTCGTGAACGCCTTGACGTGACTCAATTCATCAAACTTGCAACCACCATTCAGCACGTTGGTAACTTTGGGGCGATCGCGTCATCTAACAAGTTGTCCTTTATTGACGGAGGTGGGGCGATCGCTTTTGTCTGCGATCGCGCAAGGCCACCCTGAAAGGAGAACGTACAGACCAGTCAACGCGCAACGCCACTCCGAAAGAAGTATCGTCTCCTCACAGGCGATCGCACTAACGGTGAAGTTGTGCGGCGGCAGATAATCTCGAACTCTAACCAGTAACCTCAGTTCCGTCCGCACCAACGTAGTGTTAGCTGACTGGCGATCGCACTAAATTCAAGGGTTGACTCGCATTACCGTAGGAGCGAATGTAACCCAGTTTTTACCCAGAATCATCTTATTACGAGCGTAACTATTTAGCCCTTGATTCTAAATTGAGCAGGCCAAAGTCGGCAGTTCCAACTGGTTTGATACTACTTAGAAACTGCCCACGATCGCACCTTACCTAGTGTTACTGGAGTGCGATCGCTAACATCAATGGTAAATCGAAATACCCGTTTAGCTCGTCGCCCATTCTCTGGGTCGAAGAATTTGAGTTTCACATCCCAACACTCGCTACCATAGCGACAGAACGGACTTTTCTCAACTTCAATATCTGCTAATTCCATTCCCTGTGCCACCGCATCAGAGAAGGTTTGGACGGCTTGAAAAGCGTTAGTGGC
>JBFRWC010000025.1:0-20657 GCA_051439365.1 Leptolyngbyaceae cyanobacterium | reverse complement strand
GCTGGCATAGAACATCTCGACGAAATCTAGAAGATGTCGTTTAATGAAAGGCGTTTAATCTGTTGTTTAGGGGTTTGCTTGTTAGTGGTTCTGAATGTCAGTGTTTTTGGCTGGTGTTCTCATATCGACCTTTGGTGTTTCCTGGTTTGATCCAGGGTCTGGATTGTCATGACCCAACCTCCTGCGGCTGATTCTCAGCCAACTTCGCCATCGCCATCCCCGCCGCCTCGTCGTTTTCTATGCCTACGACGGTGGCAATGGGTTTATTTGGTGTTAGGGGGAGCGATCGCCATTTCCAGCAGCATCGGATACTGGCGCTTACGGCGCTATGTCTATCTGGACCTGGCACCCCGGATTGAGCAAACCCTAGCACAGCAGATCGACCGCCCCATTGAACTGGGAGCGGTAGAAGGGTTTTCTCCGTTTAATTTACGGTTTGGGGCTTCAGCCTTACCTGCGACTCTGACGGATAGCGATCGCGCTACCGTCGAAGCCATCAATGTGCAATTTAATCCTCTAGAAATCTTACTGCGACGACAACTTAGTCTCTCCATTAACCTGATTAACCCCGATATTATCCTCAACCAGGATGCCACTGGACAATGGTTGCGGACGCGCATCAAAGCCACAGAACCTGGGCCAATTCAAATTAACCTAGCCCAGATTAACTTTAGCCATACCACCGTTACTCTCCAACCCACTCCATTTCGGCCATCTCAGTTCAATTCAACTCAATCTGTGACTGTTGCTCCTATTTTGCTAACGGAGATTGGGGGCCAGGTTCGTCTTCGCGATCAGAATCGGTTGATTGACTTGGAAGTGGATGGGCAAACCTCATTGGGTGGCTCCTTTCTGGCCGATGGCACGGTTGATCTGGATCAGTATCCCTTATTTCAAGGGCGCATTGAGACCGATCGGTTGCCCTTGACAGCTTTTACCCCATTGGGGTTGGTCTATTTACCCCCCGACCTAGGTCAAGTAACCAATGGGTTTCTAAATGCAGCAGTGAGAGTGACCCTGGCTGATCCGAGGGATACGGCGAACTTGAATCCTCCTCTGGTTTTACAAGGACGGGCCGAGGTGTGGGAGATGGCGGTACAACTGCCGATGTTGGCTCAACCCCTAGAGATGAACCAGGCGACAGTGTTGTTTCGAGATCAGCGGATTAACCTACGCCGGGTCAAGCTCAGCTATGGTAATATTCGAGCGAATGCCAATGGCCAGTTGCATTTGCAAGATGGTTATGACGTGACCGCTGCCATTCCCAGTGCGCCCCTCAAGGAGGTTTTAGCGGCAGCCGGACTGGACCTGCCTGTTGAGACCAAGGGCAACTTGACGGCTCGATTGCGACTCACGGGTGATCTGAGTGCGCCCCTTCTCGATGCAACGGTGACGAACAAGCGGCGGATTGTCTTCGACCAAATCCGGTTTCAGACGGTGCAGAGTCGGGTGCGATTGACTACTGAAGGTTTGGAAATTGGCACCATTGAGGCGCTGCCCCAGCTTGGTGGTTCGATTCAAGGGGGGGGGACGATATTATGGGGAGCGCAGCCGACAGTGGATCTGACGTTGGCCCTGCGGGAGGTTCCGGGGGATGACCTGCTGCAACGGTTGTTGGTAAGGCGATTGGAGCAACCCCTAGAACAATCTCTGGATCAACCTCCCGATCAACGGCGATCGCGCCGGAACCGTCGATGGCGCTGGCTTGATCCACTCACCGGTGAACTGCTGGTCTTAGGGACTGTCGAAGCTGACCTCGATATTGCAGGGCCGTTGAATCAACTGGAAGCGATCGCCCAATTCCAAGCACCGGAAGCCACCTTCCCCACTACAGGCCAAGCCATCTTTGCGAACCAAGTTTTATTCGTCAATGCGGTCGAAACCCAATTTCCCCAGGGGCGAGTGAATCTGGATGGGCGGATTGATTTTGCTCAACAGCGGTGGCAAGCGGTGGCCCAAGTGGAGGAATTACCACTGAATCAATTGCCCATTGGAAACCTGCCCTTCGATCAAATTCCCATCAGCCAAATTCCGCGTAATCCGGTGATTTCGACCACGGCCCTAGAAGAACTGGCCGAAAATCCGCCGCAAACGCCCCAACCCCAACGGCAACAGGGCGATCGCCCCAGCGATCGCAATAACCCCGACCGGGCCACAGAGCCAGCCATTGATGACCGCACCGATGATGCTGATTCCAACTCTGACAATGGCCGTCCAGAAGATAGCCGTCCAGAGGATAGGAATGCGACCGATCAACCAGCTCCCAGGGCTGATTTGGTCGTGCCCGTCCAGTCCGATAATGTTTCAGGCACGAGTAATAGCGCCAATCGAATCGATCTGGATTCTGGCAATAATGTGTTTGAGTCGGAAGGTGGCAGCAATGGGAATCACTTTGGTGAAGGGGCCGATGGGGGGAGTCGTGATGGGACAGCCACAGGGAACGATACCCGTGAAGCCGCCTCTCGATTCATGCCAACCAGAGTGCCGCCCCCCAAAGTAGGGCAACTGGATGGTCAGATTAGCGCAGCGGGAACGCTCGCATCGTTACGGCCAGAGGCGATCACCCTGAATGGCCAGTTGCAATTCTCCGAGTTGCCGTTTTTGAATCATCCCTTGTCTACGGTATTCGCTTGGACTGGAACTCAGCTACGGATTGCTGATCTTAGTTTGCCTGAATTAACCGCTTATGGCGCTGTAAATTTACGATTTTCGCCTGATTGGCGACCCCTGATCGGCCCGTTTGATTTCAATCTGCGAATCCAGGAGTTGGACTTAACGGAGTGGGAGTTGCCCATTTCTGAACGCATTGATATTGCTGGAGTGACGGACTTTAATGGGCACATTTTTGGCACGTTGGCTCGACCCAATGTAGAGGCGCTCTTACAATTAGACGGGCTGAGTATCAATCAGGTGATGTTTGAACCGTTGGTGGGGCCTGTGCGCTACAACCCGGACGCAGGGGTTTTGGTGGATTTACAGGGCGATCGCGATCGCATTGCTGCCATTCTTGCTCCTGACTATCGTCCCGTCGAATTTGCCTTGAATTATGGGGTTACGCCCCAGACCATCACCCGTGTGGAAGGCTCCCTTGATCCGGAGAGTGGGGGCGATCGCCTCCAAACCACGATCCGAGAGTTTCCCCTCTCCGTGCTGGGATTTGATCCTGCCCCCCGCTTCCAGTTGGGGGCGATTGGGGGAACGGTCAATGCCGATGTGATGGTGGATTTAGCCGCATGGGATTGGCGGGCGGATGACCTGCTGGATCGGCTATCGCTCATGGGAACCGTGGCGATCGCTCAACCTCGCTTTGGGTATCTGTCCGCTGAGTGCTTTCAAGGAGCCATTCAACTGGCAGATGGAGTCGCCGATATTCGCAATGGTCAACTACGGCTGCAACCACAGCCCCCTCCGTCTAATGCATCCCTAACCTCTGACCTCCCTCAGTCCTGTAGCACTGACCTCACCACTGAGGAGAGCCGCTATACTCTCAACGGTCGCCTTGCTGCCACCCCTATCCCGTCCTTCAAAGGCAATATCACGATTGAGCAGGGTCAAATTCAAGAGTGGCTCCAGACGTTCCAACTTTACGCCATTCGTGATCTGTCTAGAGGATTGCGTCCTGCCCAACTGGGCACCGCCGATGATATAACCTTGGTTCCCCTGCCGTTTCCTGATGGGTTCGGGCCTGGGCCATCCAACACAACCCTGCTCCAACTCCTCCAGCGCTACGCCGAAATTATTGCCTTACGAGAACAGCAACGCCGCCAACGACAAACTGAATTTACCCTACCCCAATTGCAAGAACTGGCGGGAACTTTTTCGGGCACCATTGATTTAACCGCCACCCCTAATACTGGATTGATGGCTACGTTTGACCTCTCTGGGGCCAATTGGCAGTGGGGATCCTATGACCAATCAAGCCAAGTGATTGCCCAAGGCGAGTTTGCTAATGGAACCATCACTTTTTTGCCTCTCCGATTTGAATCAGGTGATTCAAGGCTTAACTTTGCAGGATCGGTCGGATGGAACGAGGAGGCCACGGGTCGGTTTCAAGCTGACAACCTCTCTGTGGCTTGGCTCCGCCAATTCTTCAATCTGCCCCTCGATATTGATGGTAATTTGAACGCCGAGGCTGCCATCACAGGCAACCTCCAAAATCCCCAAGCCAGGGGCAACGTGATTCTCAGCAATGCCAGCCTTAATCGTACCCCGATCCAAACTGCTGAAGCGAGCTTTAGCTATGCGGATGCTCGTCTTGGGGTCATTGGCCGCATGCAGATTCAAGATTCCCCTGTCCCCTCTGTCGTAGAAACTCTTGACGACATCGAGGAAGAGGCTGAACCCATCTCCCTGATTTCATTAACTGGCTCCTTGCCCTACCGCTTACCCTTTGCAGCGGTGGAGCCAGTCCAGAACAGTATTGACCTCAAGATTGCAGCGCGGGACGATGGCATTGCCCTACTGAATCTCCTCAACGAGCACTTTTTCTGGGAAGACGGTCAGGGCACCGTTACCCTGGATGTCGGCGGCACCTTGGAACAAACTGACGAGGGACTGGATTTGCGCCCGACCATTGTGGGGACGGCCCAAGTCCAGGCTGCCACCTTCTCAGCCCAGGTACTCCCCGCCAAGCTGACCCAGGTAACTGGTGATGCGCAATTCGATGGCGATCGCATCACCATCAACACCTTTCAAGGACAATTTAGCGACGGTAACTTTAGTGCCTCCGGTGTCATTCCCCTCCTAGAACCCTTCACCCCCGAAGAACTCGCCCAATTCTCTCCCCAGCCCCCTAACTCCCCCACTGCCCCACTCCCTATCTCCCCCACTCCCCCACTCCCTCCCCCCAACAGTCGCCTGCTCGCCATTGATCTCAACAACCTCTTAGTCAACTTCAAGGGACTTTACAACGGCGGGGTCAATGGTCGCATTGCCATCACGGGCACCGCACTCAAACCCCAACTCAGTGGTGGTATTACCCTTGCTGACGGTCGCGTGTCATTACCGGATCCCACGGTTGTCAATCAGGCCGCCCCCACAGTTGCCGATCAAGCCAGCGTTTGGACCGGGTTAATTGCCTCCCCAGAATTGGTCGATTTGAAAGTCACCTTAGGCAGACGGCTATTGATTACTCGATTACCCCTGCTCAACTTTGTGGCAACGGGAGAACTGATAGTCAATGGTCCCCTGCAAAGCGATCTCCGCAGTATTGCTCCCCAAGGCGTGATCACCCTGCACAGTGGACAGGTCAATGTATTCACGACTCAGTTCAACTTAGATCGGAGGCATAATAACGTCGCTATTTTCACGTCGCGCCAAGGGACTGATCCGTTTTTGAACGTGCGGTTGGAAACTTCGGTGTTGGAAGAAACGCGACAATCGTTCCCCGATGACTCCATTCTGGCCCGTCCAGAAATTGCTGCCATCAGTGCCAACGACTTTTCCCAGTTCCAAACCGTCCGCATTGAAGCCGCAGTGACGGGTCCGGCCAGCCAGCTATTTAACAGCATCGAACTGAGTAGTAGTCCTAGTCGGAGTGAAACCGAAATTGTGGCTTTGATTGGGGGAGGATTTGTGGATACCTTGGGCCGCAGTGAAGGGTTTGTCAGCATTGCCAATCTAGCCGGAACCGCTCTATTCACCCGATTGCAAACGTTGGTGAGTAATGCGGTTGGTTTTAGCGACCTCCGTATTTTTCCCACTGTGATTACGAGTGCGGACCCAGATGAGGATGATATCCAAACTGCTGCCACTTTAGGATTAGCAGCAGAGTTAGGAGTAAAACTGACCCAAGACCTATCGGTGTCAGCCCTGCAACTGCTGACCGTTGATGAACCGACTCAGTACAATCTGCGGTATCAAATTAATGATGAACTTCTCCTGCGAGGGGCTACCAACTTTTCTGATGAGAGTCGCATTATCCTAGAGTTTGAAACTCGCTTCTGATCAAGATCTGTTCCAAGACTCTTAATATTTATAGGCCCAAGACTTTATCATGGATTTACACCAGTGCGTAAATTCATGGTTAGGATCGAAGGGTAGTGAATCAAGCCACCCGCTGTATTTGTTCCTTGAAAATACGTAGTTAAGGTAAAATATGACACAATCAACACTCGATAAACGGTCTCATCCTCCAGCCAATCCAGAACCCACATACAAAGTCGGGGAAACGGGCGACACCGTAGTCTACATTTTTCCTAGTGGGAATGCCTGTGTGAAGAAGGGGGCAAAGAAAGCTCGTCAATCAGAATCCGCCCCGACAGCGAACGTCTCTGCTTCAGTTCCACCCAAACCTCCGGCTCCACCTCGACCTCCGGCCCCTAAACCCCCGGTAGCGTTCCGTCAGCCAACTCCGCCCAAACCCCCGGCCCCATCCAGCTCTTCCGCATCGGCACCACAATCTGTGGGCGATCGCCTCGTCCAGTCTGGCTTGATCAGCGCCAATCAACTCCAGGTCGCGCTCTATGATCAGCAATCCATGAATCTTGAACTGGTTGAAGTCTTGATTGCCCGTGGTTGGCTTGATGAAGCCCAGTTAGAGGGGTTTCTCTCTGTCTAACGTCCTCTGGATCAGGATTCCACGGCATCCAGGTGTGCGCTACCATCCCCTGACATGCCTCTACCGTTTCTAGCCCTGCCCATTGCCTCACTGCATTGAATCCACTGCAATGAGATGTTAGGCTACTGTTACTTTCGCGCAATGGTTGATCACTTGGTTGACTACGCAAACCCACGGTTAACCCTGATCTTCCCTCGAAAAGCAGCAGCATCTACCCCTTTTCAAGCCTTGAGCAGAGGATGGCAATGGCACAACCTTCATCAATTAGTTGTTCCGTCACCGAGGATCAACTGACCCAAATCGACACCCTAGTGGCTCGAACGGGGCAAACTCGGAGTGAGTGGTTGCAGGAGTTGGTTGATGCGGCCTTGAGCCGAGAAGAGTCTCTTGCTGACTCAGGCTTCAAGGAAACGCTGCATCTTGCCAATCCAATGATCCCCAAGGTGAGTTCTAACCAGGGCCACCTGTCCTCTGGGACCGCACCCTATCCAACCGTTGATCCACTGGAAGAAGATGAACCGGATGAAGTGCTCTACGATTTCTTGGAATCAGACTCGGCTTCTCACCGAAAAACCGAGCATAGCCTGCCAGCCTATGCTCCCGACAATATCTATGAGGCTGAGGATGAACCGGATGAGGTTCTCTATGATTTCTTGGATGAAGGCGATCGCCCCGTTTGAGCTTGCCCCGTTTGAGCTTGCCCCGTTTGAGCTTGCCTATTTTAGCTTTTCCGTTTAGGTTTGCCCGTTTTAGTCAATAATGATCGACTATGGAGCATCAACCCTCAACCTCTTCTCCCTTGGCGTCACCATTGACGTGGGACATCGGCTAGGGCCACAGAGACTGGGGTGATCGACCGATGAGTTCACAGCAATCTTAGCGAGGGCGATCGCAATGGGCACGACACCTAAGGTATTTATTGATGGAGAAGCAGGAACAACTGGGCTGCAAATTTATACCCGTTTGAGCCACCGGGATGATTTGGAACTCCTCAGCATTGATCCAGAAAATCGAAAAGATCTCGCGGCCCGAACTGAATTAATTAATGCTGCCGATGTGGCTATTTTGTGTCTACCGGATGAGGCAGCTAGAGAATCCGTGAGCCTAGTGACTAGTCCCACCGTTAAAATTCTGGATGCTAGCACGGCCCACCGCACCGCTGCTAGTTGGGCGTATGGTTTTCCTGAGCTACAGCCGGGACAACGGGAAGCGATCGCCACAGCCCGTTTTGTCAGTAATCCAGGGTGCTACCCCACTGGATTTCTAGCCTGTCTCCGGCCCTTAATTGCCGCCAATATGATTCCCTCCAGCTTACCCATCACCATCAATGCGATTTCGGGTTACTCTGGCGGTGGCCACAAGCTCATTGAGCAATATGATGTTGCCCACACCAAACAGTCTGGCCCGACATCAACTCAACCCTACGGCGTTTATGGCCTCAAATTTGGCCACAAACATGTCAAGGAAATGCACCAGCATTCTGGATTAGCCCACCCGCCTCTATTTGTTCCCGCTGTGGGCGATTTTGCCCAAGGGATGTTAGTGCAAATTCCCCTGCCACTCTGGAGTTTAGAGACCCCGCCCACTGGAGAGCAGCTTCATACCACTCTGGCGAATTACTATGAGAATGAGCCGTTTGTCACCGTTATGCCCTTCAATGATGACACTTTACTGAGAATTGGGACGTTTTTGGACGTGCTAGGAGTCAATGGCACGAATCAGATCCAAATTTTTGTCTTTGCCAACGATGAGACCCAGGAAGCATTACTTGTCGCCCGTCTGGATAATTTGGGGAAAGGAGCATCGGGCGCAGCGGTGCAAAACCTCAATCTTATGTTGGGGTTTTCTGAATCGACTGGATTAGCCCTGTGAGGAGCGGGTTAGACTTCTCCGTATTCTTGCAATAGCTGGTGAATAAATTGGGCTACGGTTCTGGGCTGTTCTGAGGACGGTGAGAGGGCGCGATCGCCCCCCCACTGCAATGGTTCTGGGGCAATCGGTGGTCCCCAATCGACGTTGAAGGGCGCTGCTGTTACCGTTCCGACTGTGGTGTGAGGCGATCGCCAGAGATCCAGATGCTCAACGCCAGGGTTAGCCACAAAACTCACCCCAGATCCACCCAACAGATGAGAACTGTAATGGGTCCATTGATCGTGACTAATTCGGTGAATAGGAAATGCTCCAAAGAGCGGTACCCCCCAGCCATCCAAGGCAATGCAAGCCTTCACCTTCCTCCCCTGAGATTGCCATTGCCGAGCCGCCCCAATACTCCCAATCACCCCCGCACTAAACCCGATAAACAGGAGGCCTGGGTGAGGTGGCAACGGATGGTGATCCCTATCCTCTGCTAGACACCGCTGTAAAAACGACCATAAATGGTGCGGAGAATAGGCTGGCCAATAGGGCTGTTGTTCCGGCACCCACATGGCTCTGGGAGGCTGAAGTAATCCTTGCACGAACCCATTCGTTAGCTCTGGTGCAAGGCAACCGGGCGCAATGACTGTAACCAGCTCAAACTATCACTCCAACGGACATGGTAAGACGTAACCGTGCAGGCTATGACTGCTTCATCATGGAGCCATCGCAATAGAGCCATCGCAATAGAGCCATCGCAATAGAGCCATCGCAATAGAGCCATCGCAATAGAGCCATCGCAAATGATGATTGCTACGATATGCAAACTTCTGGTAGTTTGCTAGCGTTATTGGTCGGTAGGGCAAAAGCTGTAAGCTTGATGGCTGCCTAACTTTATCGCCTGTTGCGCTAATTTCCAAGTTTTCGCTGATAGGTCTCACCCCTCTTGCTACTTATGATGATGGCAGATAGATTGGTTCACAGCTAGTGATGAGGCTAGTGTGGGCCATATTACAGTTGTGTGTGTCTCTTAAAAAAGTTCATGAGTAACTTTACCTGTCAATTCGTCATTCCTGCAACAATTGCAGCCATGACCACGGTTGTTGCAACCACCTTCACCAGTTATCTTTTGGCCCGTCCTTGGTGTATTGAGATTGCTCCTGACGCAAGTCAACGCATCGTTTACGGTCAGACTAATTGTGCAGGTCGAGTTAAGCCTTGGCAGCGGCAATCGCCCGTGCAAGGTGCCTCAGCTAATGTTGATAGCTTGAATAACTATCAATAACTTTTGGCTAGAGATAGCAAATTTATAATAATCACCTCAAGCGCTTTTTTGGGGCTTGCTGTCGCGGTTGTTATTCATTCCTAAGATGGGTAACGTTTGTCTCGTGGCAACTAACCTCTAAAACTCGTTGTGCAATCAGTTTTTTCTGAACAGCGGACAGGGTGTGTCTTTGAGGGTTGTGTCTACATGGGAGTGTGAGTAATGAAGGTATTTTTCCTATTTTTCCTATTGATGGGAACTGTATTGGGCAACTTTAGCCTAGAGGTTCCTGTTGCGAAAAACCCCGGTTGTGATCCCGATTTACATGATTGCCCAGGGGATGTGGGTGCTTGAAGCTAATTTGAGGGTTGATCGGAATAGGATAAGGTCTGAGCGTAGCCCCCACTATTCCGATAGCTTGGGCTGATCGACTGATAAGCTAAAACTATTTTAGTTTGCGTATTTTGGTGGCTGAAACCCGCCAAAGGCGGGGTTCAGCCACGCAAATTAAATGGCAATCAGCTTAGAACTTGTCTTCTGGTTGAATATCGAAGCTAGGGGTGAAAAGATTGAGGCCTGCTTCAACCAAGAAGCAAGCTTAGTTGGGTCTAAAACTGGGGCAACTGATTATGCCAGGTCGTGGCTTGCTCATAGGCATGGGCTACCTGAAGAATGGTGGATTCTTGCAATACATTACCGATGAGCTGCATTCCTACAGGCAACCCCTGTGGGTCGAACCCACAAGGGACACTGATACCGGGCAACCCCGCTAAGTTTACAGGAATTGTCATCAGATCCAATAGGTACATGCTGAGGGGATCGTCCCTGTCTCCAGCTTTGAAGGCAGTGGTGGGGGCGGTGGGAGATAGCAACACATCCACCTGAGCAAAGGCTTGTTCAAAATCTTGCTTGATTAAGGTGCGGACTTTCTGAGCTTTGAGGTAGTAGGCATCGTAATACCCGGCAGAGAGGGCATAGGTGCCAATCATAATCCGGCGCTTCACTTCGGATCCAAAGCCCTCGGAGCGGGTTTTGGTGTACATTTCCATCAGATCTTCTACGCTTTCCTGGCGTGCCCCGTATTTCACCCCGTCATAACGGGCTAGGTTCGCGGAGGCTTCGGAAGGGGCGATGATGTAGTAAGTGGGGATGCCGTAGGTAAAGGATGGGCAGGAGATTTCTTGGATTTCGGCTCCCATGTCTTTGAGTTGGGCGATCGCGGTTTCCAACACGGCTTTCACGTCCGCATCCAATCCCTCGCCAAAGGTTTCGGTAATAACGCCGATTTTGGTCCCTGGTTTTAATTCGGGGGTGAGGGCAGTGGTGTAATCGGGAATTTCAACCTTGAGGCTAGTGGAGTCTTTGGGATCATGGCCTGCGATCGCTTGCAGCAAAATGGCGGCATCTTCTACACTGCGGCCAAAGGGACCAATTTGATCCAATGACGAGGCAAAGGCTACTAAGCCATAGCGAGAGACTAATCCGTATGTGGGCTTCATCCCCACCACGCCGCAAAAGGAGGCCGGTTGGCGAATGGACCCGCCTGTGTCCGAGCCTAGGGCAACCACGCATTCTTGAGCGGCCACTGCGGCGGCGGATCCACCCGAAGAACCGCCCGGTACCCGTTCGGTGTCCCACGGGTTGCTGGTGAGCTGGAAGGCTGAGTTTTCAGTAGACCCCCCCATTGCAAATTCATCCAGGTTAGTTTTGCCGACCAGAACCGCCCCGGCATCCTGGAGTTTACCTGTCACCGTGGACTCGTAGGGCGGGACAAAGTTTTCCAAAATGCGGGAGGCACAGGTGGTGGGGATGCCTTTAGTACACATGTTGTCTTTGATGGCGAGGGGAATGCCAGCTAAGGGGCCAATTTCCTCCCCCGCCGCAATTTTGGCATCTACCTGTTCTGCTTGAGCGATCGCCACCTCAGAGGTCACATGCAAAAAACTTTTGATTGTGGGGTCCACGGCCTCAATCCGCTGGAGCGTTTCCTGGGCAATTTCTATTGCTGAACGCTCTTTACTAACCAACTGTTGATGCAACTCGCGGATGGATGCCATGCCAAACCTCTCTCCAAACTAGAACTGCGGTAAGTCCGTGACTTTCCCAATGATTTTGCCAACCTACACTCTAGTCGATTTTGCCTGTCTTTGCGTAGAGATTCAACTTGTTCCTAGGTTTAGGGGAGACCTCTCAAACTGTTCGACTAACTTCAAATTGCTGGAATCCTTGAACGGTCTGATACTGAATATCCACGGCATCGACGATGGCGGTGGGGGGACCGTGCTGACACCAGCGGATCATCTCCTCGACCTTGGTGCGATCGCCCTCAAAGACTGCCTCCACCCGACCATCTTGACGATTACGGACCCAACCCGTAATTTTCAACAACGTGGCCGCATCAGTAGCAGAGGCTCGATAGCCCACCCCCTGGACTTTGCCGGACACAAAGACGTGGGCGCTTGTTTGGTCCGTAGCTTGAGATGATGGCATGGACATTGGCTAAACCTCCCCGTTGTCAAAAACGAGTTAATGCTCTCCCACTATAAATTTTTCAACTGGAGGTAGGGATAGAAACTTTTTATCGATCAGCCTGTTATCGATCAGTCTGTAAGGGTTATTCCCTCAAATGGATAGAATCATGATGCCGATGCCTAGCCACAGCAAAAAACAGATGCGATTGAGCGTCAAGGCTTGACGAATGACGGTGGCAGTAATGGGGCGATCGCGATCGCCCATTAGCGGTTTTTGTTTGGCTACCCCCTTATAGGTGTTGTGTCCTCCCACCTGCACCCCCAGACTGGCCGCATAGGCACATTCACTCCAGCCAGAATTAGGGCTGGGATCGGCAGCGGCATCCCGACGACAAAGGCGCAGCACCTGGAGGGGACGGCGGGAGAGTAGCGCTAAGGTCAGTACTGTTAGACGACAGGGCACCCACGTAAGGGCATCCTCTAACTTGGCGCTGCACCAGCCTAAATCGGTGTAGGGTGCTTCTTTGTAGCCCACCATTGAGTCCAGGGTGCTGGCCGCTTTGTAGGCCAGGGCGACGGGGGCGCTGCCAATGGGGGTGAAGGCTCCCACCAAGGCATAAAACAATGGCCCCATGATCCCATCCACGCCATTTTCACCCACGGTTTCAAACACCGCCCGCAGGATTTCAGCTTGATCGAGACTCTGGGTCTCCCTCCCCACGTAGCGACTCAAGCGAGTCCTCGCCTCTAATAAGTCCTCCTGGCTTAAGGGGGACAACACATCTTCCGCCGCATCCCGTAAACTGCGTCCGGCAAAACAAGAGGCCAACAGTAGGATATGAGTTCCCAGCCCGAGCAGGGGATGCAAACGGGTCATGAGGGCGATCGCTCCCCACCCTACTAAGCCACTGCCACCCATGAGCGCGATCGCCAACCCCGCCCCCGCCCACCGCAATCTTAACGGTGACTTGACCCATTGCAGCGCTTGATCAGAGTAGTAGCTGATACACCAACCCATTCCCTGCACTGGATGGGGCCAACTCCACGGATCCCCGATCCCAAAGTCTAAGATCGCTGCTGCCACCAAGATCATCACACTTGGGAGAGTGTGTTGGAGCGCGATCGCCCCCCATCCCTCAATCCCCAGCATGCCCACACTCATCTCCCCAACCCCCCAACGCCCTAACCCTCAAACGCCCTAACCCTCAAACTCTCCAACCTACTCCCACTCAGCTTACGATCCAAAGGGAGTCAACAACAGGGAGCAACCCATGAAAGCGTTATCGGTTTTAGGTACGTCGTCCAATGCCGGAAAAAGTTGGATGGTAACGGCATTAGGTGCATGGCTGCGACGACGGGGATTAAACGTGGTGCCCTTCAAAGCCCAAAATATGTCGAATAATTCCTATGTGACCCTGGAAGGCGGTGAAATTGGTCGTGCCCAAGCGGTCCAAGCCGCAGCCTGTGGTGTGCGTCCAGTGGCAGAACATAATCCAGTTTTACTCAAGCCCTGTGGCAATAGTACCTCCCAATTGATTTTGTTGGGCCAACCCCAAGAGCACATCAAGGCGCGGGACTACTATCAGCATATCGATCGGGTGTGGAGCGCAGTGCGAGATACTCTGGATTACTGGCGCGATCGCTGCGATATTCTCCTTCTCGAAGGGGCAGGTAGCCCGGTGGAATTAAACCTAATGCACCGAGATATCGTTAACCTCCGGCCTGTGGAATACCTCAATGGTCGTTGGGTGCTGGTGGGCGACATTGAGCGCGGCGGGGTCTTTGCCCAAATTATCGGCACCCACACCCTGATGCCAGCATCTGCTCAAGCTCTGGGCCTAGGCTTCATCGTCAACAAATTTCGGGGTGACTTGAGTCTGTTTGATGACGCCCGTCACCATTTTGCCCACCATCTCCCCCATTTGCCGTTTTGGGGAACTCTGCCTTACCGTAGCGATCTCCAACCAGAAAGTGAAGATAGCTTGTGCGAAGCTGCCGAAGCATCAGGTAGTGGGGCCACCTTTGCCTGGATTCGCTTTCCCCATCTCTCTAATTCCCAAGATAGCCAGCCGTGGCAACTGGACCGAGGGATCCGCACCCGCTGGGTGAAAACGCCCGAAGAATTAGCTCAGGTCCACGCCATTATTTTGCCAGGAAGTAAAAATACCATTCAAGATTTACACTGGCTCTGGCAAACAGGTCTTGCGACTGCCATCCAACAAGCGGCTCACCAGGGAATTCCGGTGGTGGGCATTTGTGGCGGGTATCAAATGTTGGGGCGATCGCTCTCCGACCCCACAGGTGCCGCAGGTATGGTAGGTGACGTGCAAGGACTGGGATTACTCCCGATTGCTACCCAATTTCACCCCACCAAAGAAGTTCGTCAAGTTACCGCGCATTGGGACCACGAAACCTGGATGGCCTATGAAATCCACATGGGGCGGACCTATCGGCTTGATCTAGACCCAGAACATCTAGACCCAGAACATCTAGACCCAGAACATCTAAACCCAGAAAACCTAGACCCGGAAAATCCTATCCACTCACTTCTCAAGATCCAGACTCACGGCACAACTGAACCCGAAGGCATCCGTCACCACCACATTTGGGGCACCTACCTCCACGGTCTGTTTGAATCCACCACTGTTCGTCAAACCCTCGCCCATCTTGCCCATGTTCCAAATTACCAACCCTCCCCCATTTCCTGGCAAACTCACCAAACCACCCTCTACAACGCAATGGCCGATGTCCTTGACCAACACCTCGACCTCACGGCCCTACACCGCTACTTGAATGAAGACTGAAGAACGAGGAGTGAAGACTGAAGACTGAAGAACAAAAGGGTTAGATTGTGTGCAGATCTCAACGCGAGGCAGAGCCTCGAGCTAGAGATCCCAGCGAGACACTGGGAACCAGTGTATTCAATCACTCTCCCATTCACCCACCCCTAACGCTCCAACGCTCCAATGCTCGAACGTTCCAACTCCCCCACCCCCTAACTCCCCCACTCCCTAACTCCTTCACTCTGCACCTTGCCAGTACTGATAAACGCTATAAGCCATCGTCACCACCCCCGTCAGAATCGCCTCTTCATTCACCTGATATTTTGGATGATGCAGAGGATAATTGACTTGGTCTGCGGTACCGACTCCCAAGCGGATCATGGTGCCGGGAACGTGATCGAGATAGAGAGCGAAATCTTCCGCGCCGAGGGAGGGTTCGGCCAAAATTTCGACGCGATCGCCCCCCAATGCCTCCCGTGCTGCCGCTTCCATCAGTTGGGTCAGAGCCGCATCATTTTGGACGGAGGGGATGCCCCGACGATAATTTAACTCATAGGTCGCGCCGTAGGACTGACACACTTGAGCCACGATCGTCTCAACCCATTGAGGTAAATCGCGGTGGGTCTCAGGGTGGAGCGATCGCACCGTTCCTGTTAGCTTTACCTGATCGGCAATCACATTGGACGCGCGTCCCCCACTAATCTTTCCAAAAGTCAGCACCACAGGCCGCAGGGGATTCTGGGTCCGACTAATGGCCTGCTGGAGCGTCGTCACCACCTGAGCCGCAATCCAAATGGCATCGATCGCCTCATGGGGACGGGCACCATGACCCGCTTCCCCCTGGATCACCAATTCGATATCATCCGCCGCTGCCGTCAGAGCCCCATAGCGAATTCCCACCGATCCCCCTAAAATGGTTGGAAACGTGTGGAGTCCCAAAACGGCATCCACTCCTTCCAGTACCCCGTCTCGGATCATCCAACTGGCTCCCTGGGCCGTTTCCTCTGCAGGTTGAAACAAAAATCGCGTGGTTCCGGGCAAGGAGTCAGATAGCTGAGCCAGGATCATCGCGGTTCCCAGCCCAACTGTCGTATGAACATCGTGACCACAGGCGTGCATGATGCCCACATTTTTGGACGCAAACTCTAGATCAGTCTGCTCTTGGATCGGTAACGCATCCATATCTACCCGAATAGCGAGACAGGGCTGGCCTTGGTCACTCCCCACCAGTTCCCCAACAACACCCGTCTTGCCTACTAATTCTTGCACCCGTAACCCACAGGAAGAGAGGACACCCGCCACATAAGCAGCGGTTTTGTATTCTTGGCCGCTCAGTTCAGGGTAACTATGGAAATGACGGCGAATTTCGAGCAGGCGGGGAGCAAGAGTCGTGGCAATATCCTGAATTTTACTGAGCATAGGTAGGCGGGTAGACCCTGATAATGAACGATACGATGCTAGCTTTCATCTTTGCTTTTGATCATAGGTGAGTTTGATCACAGGTGAGTGGTCTGGACCTGCCTGTTGTGTGTGGCCTGTCTGTCCGGTTTTGGTGCGATCTGTTTTGGTGCGATCGCTCTCCGGAACCAATCTCCCATCTTTGACTCAGTAATAACCCCTAAAAATCATCAATTTAGACTAATCTCAGCAATTTTATGGAGACTTTATCGACTAACACCAGACCTTTATCATTGCATCATCAACGACTGAGCAAATTCACGCAAATTCCCTGAAAAGCCGGAGAATAAACCTAAGCTTCTCCAGAGATTTATGCAGTTTTCGGAAACTTAATACTTAGTTGAAGTCGTGAATTCTCTATTGTTTTCCGTATCCGGAAATTGATATCAATATAACATCAACATATTTACGTGAACTTCCTGAGTGAGAACTCAGAAAAACAGGGAATAACTAAACTAGCACTTAATCCCTAATCGTCTGCTTCATCCCATGAACAGGTCTGATTAGCATCAGGGTGCAGGATGCATCTAGGCCAAAAATTGGCCCTAGCAACAGCAAACCAATTGGGGTGTCACCGCTCCTTGAGCCACTGACACCAACTATCCAACGCAGATCTGACAGTGTATCTCTTTATCAAAAAAGCCACTCCGTTTCTGCAACGTACTCAACATGATTTCAGTTCACTAGGACCACGTCTACCATGTTAGTCTTAGCTATTCTCCAAACTATCTGGGCCGCTCTAAAGTGGGTGACTAATGCAGTGTATAACTATGTCAAAACCCTTGTAAAAAAATCACTCCAATACTTGTTGTGGATCAGCAGTCCTTCCATAAGGACGCAACAAGGGTTTGTTTTACCAACAACGGTCCTGTTGCTGGTGGTGCTAACGCTAACGATTGGTGCCATGACGCTCCGGACCCTCAACCGAACCGGACAGGTGATTGGCGATCGCCAACAGCACATCATCTACAACGCCGCCACTCCTGCTCTGGAACGGGCCAAAGCCAAGCTCGAATTTATGTTTGACAGCCAGCGTGATACCCGCTATCCAGCCGGGGTTCCCGATCAAGGATTCCTTTACAGCATGATGCTCAACGATGGCGTTACTGGTGGAGCAGGGGATCTTAAAAATCCTGCATTCGCCCACATCGACGATGTTTATACTTTTCCGGATGCCGATGGTGACTACACCACTGCGGAAGCAGAATCACGTATTGATCTCGATGGAGATGACAAGAACGACAACGCTTGGAAGTATCGTGTAGACCTAGATGAGGACGGGACCTCAGATGCCACTGTCACTTACTCCATTTTGTTCAACACCCCCTCAACGGGTGACTTAGAAGACTCCTCTGATGCCGGAGTGAGAGCACGGGCAGAAGCCCTGCAAGTGCGTCATGGTCCCTTGAGTGTGCCGATCAGTGATGATGGTTGCTCTGGTGAAGGGGGGAGTGGTAACGATGCCAATAGCAGTGGTTGGCTTAAGCCTGTATTTGGAGGCGCAACTCGCTACAAAAACTTCCAGGTCAATGCCCTCGTGATTCCTGATAATGGCAGCACATTAGCCACCTTAGAATTTCACCAAGATCGAACAATTGACGAAGGCAATAAATGGGGGGCTTGGTTCCGTAATGACCTAGAGATCCACGCAGGAGGGGGGGTTCCCTTCAACTGGAATGGCGCGATGCACACCGAAGGCAACTTTCTGGTCGGCAACCAAGAGTTCACGGCCTATCTGATTAGCTCTCCTGCATCCTGTTACTACACTCGGGACAACTCAGAAATCACCGTTGCTGATCGCACCACGACTCTGCAGCCAAACACGTTCCAGGGCCAGTTCCTTAGTGCGGAATCACAACATAATGCGTGGAATGACAAGAATAAGGCTAAGATTCATTTATTTGATCCAGAAGGGATTATTGGCAATATTGAACCTGACCCTAGAGAGCATCCTCGCGGATTTAACTTTAGGAAGAGTACTGATTCAGTAGACGATAAACAACCTCTTCCCGAGGATTATCTGCTCGATCCAGTTATCTTGCTAACTCAAGATGTATCGAGAGCTAGAGGATTCGCAGATAGCAATGGCGATCCCATGACAGGCCGTGTTTCGGACTGGGAAGCACAGGATCTCTTCACAGAGAAAAGGCTCTACAACGAGACGGTGGATACACCCTCGGTGGATGACTCGTTCCGGGCAGATAATCGCTATGGCCCCAAGCCTCGCGTTGATGGGGTGCCGATTCCAGGGATGATTGGCGAACCTATCACAGGCAATCAGTTAGCATTAGCAGACGATAGGCTAACTGATGATGCCCTGACTCGCTTGGGACCAGCCGCAGATGACGAAGTTGGGGACTACAATAACGTCGGTTTGGACGGCTATTGGGAACGACGGGCACGAGCTGAAGGGATGCGAGTGATTGTGGGCCAACGTCTGGATTGGGGGGATACCTTCGGTTGGGGGGGCACTTCCCAAGATGGCACCAATTACCCGATCGCTGATGCGACAGACAATGAGCCACTTATGCCTTGGAATGACTGTGATTCTGAAAACTCGGTGGGGAACAGTGGGCGATGTGCCCAGTCGCGACAGCGGCGCAGCTTACGAGATAACTTGGCCGCTGTTCAATCTGCGACGGTGTATCATGCCAACGCAACGGGAGTGGATAAAGATTTTCCGGTGGCCTGCTTAGCCGCCACGGTTCATCCGGGCACCCCTCAGACTCTAGCCAAAAGTGCCACTTTCCTGAACTGGTTACATGGTCCCGATGGATCCGATCCGCTTTCTGACTTCTGGGATGATGAGCCTGATCCCTTCATCAGTGATTTCTTTCGGGGAGAGGGGACGAATGGTTGGGAATATGACACCCCTGGTGACAGTCCCAGCGCCTTTGCTACCTCCCTGGCTCCAAATCAGCCCTTGGGTAAGGCACTACGGAACTTAGCCCACTATGCCGGTGATCCCTTTGCAGGAGCACCCTCATTCACTCCTCAACAGGATACGCTGGTTCATCCGTATCCACTGATGTCCATGTGGGGTGACTTCTCCATGCTCCGTCGCATCTTTGATGACGAATTGGATAATGGCAGCTATTCGACCAGCAAATACAACAATCTCAGCCCTGCGGACAAAACGACATTGCAAACGGCGGCCTGTAGTTTGGGTATGTTGGCCAATGAACTTTATTACCTCGAGACTTTTAAGTACGATCCAACGGTCATGCGGGAAACTAAGGGGACTGGATCAACGAAGGCATCGTATCTGGATATTCTCAATGCTCGTCTAGTTGCATTGAAACTGGATAAGAGAGACTTCAGTAGTCAGGACAAATATAATGCTCGGGTGATGGGTGAGCTTGGAGACTTACCTACCCTCCCTGATTACTGGGAAGAACCCCCTCTAGGTAAAGGGTCCGATAGCAATGGTTTCAATGGGCAGAACAACTACGAATATTACGATGACACCAATAACTTTCAGGATGAGCAAAACTTTGATGGTCTAGGGAATGCGCCACCGGAAGCCTATATCGCTCGGTTGGAACAGTGGCGGGATGCGGATGTCATCGCTATCCAGCGTACGGATAAAACCCCCTTGGGATACTTTGCTGTCGATGACGACTTGATCAACTTGGCTAAGATCATCATGTTGCGGGAACAGACCTTGCGCGATCGCAACAAAGGCTTTACCACGGGTGATAGCCCTCGTTGTGGATATCACTCCTTATCCTTCTTGAGTGACTACTCAGAAGTCTATTCTAAAGATGGACCTTATGATCCTGCCAGAATCTTCTGGGATAATGAAGGACTGAAGGTATTGTGTAGTGATCATCCCAAATTTGGGGTCTTACATTCCATCTTCCCGGGAGAAGTCTACGAAGATGGTGTGATTAACAGTGCTGACGACCACCCGGAAACCTCTGATGCCCGTCCTGGTGGAGTTGCTGACCGCACCACCATTACCAGTAAGCTCCAGCCTCATAACTTCAAGTACCAACACATTACTACGCCTGAACTTAAAGCTATTAAGCTAGCCCCTAGAAAAGTGGCAGAGTGGAAGCTCCCCTACGGGACATTTGGATCTGTGGCTGAAACAGGATCGACTTACACCAAAGCGAACCCTAACTCCAACAGTGCATCCTATGTAGTTTGTAGTGACGACGTTTGTGGTGCGACGGATACTTCTAGCCAGATAGTGGACTCGTCCCATCGAACTCGACAAATGCAAGTCGCCTTCAAGGAAGCTGGTTTCTACAACAGTCGGGAAT
>JBFRWC010000024.1:0-8225 GCA_051439365.1 Leptolyngbyaceae cyanobacterium | reverse complement strand
CCTACCACCCTGACTCCCTATGTCACTTATGCGCTGATTGCGCTGAACATTGTTGTATTTTTCCATCAGGTTAGCCTCAGTGAGCCGGAATTGCGCACGTTTGTTGGGACATGGGGAGTGGTTCCGGCCCGGATTACCGCGAGTCTGAATGGTGAGGCTTCTGGCATGGTTTGGGTAACGCTGTTGTCCTCCCAGTTCTTACATGGTGGTCTGTTGCATATCGGTGGGAATATGCTCTATTTGTGGGTGTTTGGCAATAATATCGAGGATAAGTTAGGCCACAAGCGCTATCTCTACTTTTATTTGCTGTGCGGGGTGCTGGCCGCGATCGCCCAGTGGTTCTTTTTCCAACAGTCGCCTGTGCCCATGATTGGGGCGAGTGGGGCGATCGCTGGCATTATGGGAGCTTATATTATCCGCTTCCCCTCCGCCAAAATCCTCACCCTGATTCCCTTGCTCTTTTTCTTTACCGTTCGGATTCCTGCTTATATTTTTCTGGGCTTTTGGTTTGTGCAGCAAGCCCTGGCTAGTGTGGCCACGACGGTTTATGCGTCAGCCGATGGAGCGGTTGGGGTGGCTTACTGGGCACACGCGGGAGGGTTTGCCTTCGGAGCCTTACTGGGGCCAATGTTTGGTTTAATGAACGATGTGCCACCGCGCCGCCGCTAATTCTCACCTTCAAAACCATGTCTCAAGAATATCCCCAAACCAGTTCCTCCGAGTCTAATGTCCCTAACTCTGCACCCCAAATCGGGATTGTCATGGGCAGTGATTCGGATTTGCCGGTGATGGAGGGAGCGATCGCCATCTGTGAAGCGTTTGGCGTGGCTCATGAAGTGGCGATCGTGTCGGCCCACCGCACTCCAGAGCGGATGATGGATTATGGGCAAACGGCCCATTACCGAGGCATCAAGGTGATTATCGCCGGAGCGGGAGGCGCGGCCCATTTACCGGGAATGCTGGCGGCGATTACACCACTGCCTGTGATTGGGGTACCCGTGCCCACCCGTCACCTCAGCGGCGTGGATTCTCTTTACTCAATTGTGCAGATGCCGGGGGGGATTCCGGTGGCAACAGTAGCGATCGGGAATGCCAAGAATGCAGGGCTGCTGGCGGTTCAAATCTTGGCCAGTCACGATCCTCCTTTGCTGAGGCAGGTGGAAGCCTATCGCCAAAGTCTCAAAGATATGGTGATGGATAAGCAGCAGCGTTTAGAAGATTTGGGCCACAAGGATTATCTGAATCAGATGGGTTAGTTAGAACCCCGGCTTCTGGAAGTTCTAGGTAGGGTGCGTGACAACGCACCACCCATCATTAAAGCCTAACTGGAAACGGTGCGTGATGACGAATCCTACATTTCTACAACCCTAGCAAAATTTCATCCACAGTTAGCGTCAATTCTGGTAGCACTTGCGACCGAACAACATCTCCGGGAGAGTAGATTCGCTCGACATACTGCCCTGTTTGGAGATCAAGATTGCGGACAACAATCTGTGGCTCCGGGGTATCCCACTCTATGGTCCAATATTCAGGTACCGACCGATCCCGATATTCTTGCAGCTTCTCCACTAGGTCTACATTACGGTAATTCTTAGAAATCACTTCAACGATGATGATCGGGGGGACCATTGACTTGAGAATCACTGCTGATCGGTCATCCAACAGCGTTGTCAACTCACGGGAACAGACCATTACATCCGGCTTACGAGTTCGATGCTTAACCGAGTCCACTTCGATATCCGTGTCTTTGTGGCAAACCCCTAATCCCAAGTTTCGAGCCTGTGAATACAACTCAAACTTGAAGGCGAGGAGCCTTGCAATTCGGTTATTTTTTCCTGATTCCAGTGCCACTTCAAGCAGTTCTCCATCGACCCACACATAATCAGACCATGAACACTCAAACCCCCCTGAGACATACTGCTCAAACGTGACATGAATGGGCACTTTGGTAGTGATGTTCATTGCTTAAGCCTCTGGACTATTGTGTCTCCTAGTTTTAGGTAGGGTGCGTGGCAACGCACCACCTATCATTAAAGCCTAAATGAAAACGATATGTGATGACGAATCCTACATTTCTCATGCTGCGATTACCCTACCAGGACATGGCGATCGCCCTTCTCTCCACCAAAATCCAAAATCGTAAATCTAAAATAGGATGATTGTCCTATTCACTCAATCCGCGATCGCTCTCCATATCCAAGCCCACATCTACAATCGCAACAGTGTAGTTAAGAATCTGACCAATCCGGTGGCGCTTCAACCGTGCCCGTGAGAGCTTCAAGTATATCCCAGGCATCGCCAGTGGTTTCCAGATGTTGCTGTCGTAATGCCTCAACGAATTGCAAGACTTTCTGCTGCAATGCATCAGGTAAATCACTCATTTCCTCAACGACTTTAGCAATGGTTGGGTTAGGCATGGAGGTTTTCCTATAGGGGGATGCTCACTGGGCGATCGCGCAACGCCACTCCAGAAAAAGGATCGTGTTGCCTCAATTGTAACCAGGGTTCATCACTATCATCACGATGATCTACATTGATCTCTGAGTTGCTGTTGGGGCGATCGCCCTCCATTTTAAATCCTATTCCGAAATGCTCTCACTTCCTCAATCGTGAAGGGTGGTTTACGCAGACGCACGACAGCATGATGTAGAATTTACTGTCAATTCTAGATTAGGATTATCTTAGCTAGCCAGTTCTTTTATTTTCTTATCGTTATAAAAAACCTTCTTGTCGGATATTTTTAAAGCACCTTGCTTCACCAATAACGCCAATACTTCCTGTGGAACAACTGGAGTATTCTTAAATTTATTTTTGATGCTATTGAGGAGAGTATCTTGTTTCGCAGGTCTGTTCTTACTGTAAGTAATTAGATGGGCACAATATATTTTGATAGACGCTGTATCCGCTGATACTGAAGTCGCTGGCACAACACCATTTTCCTGTTGTTTTTCAGGAATAGAGTTGTCTTTTTCTAGAGAACCGACTCGTTCTGCTGAACGCCCCTGACTCTTCAGTAAATTGACAACATGATCCAAATCTTTGTCATTAGAAATGATAATAAAATGAGTATCGGCAGGTAACTCTTGCATCAGGGCACCTGCAAAAAAACAGATGCCAAAGTCTGCCGCATTTTTGCCACCATTACTCATCTTAAAAATTTTCAAGCGATTTGAAATGACGGTAGCACTCAGAGGAATCAGCCAGTCCAGCGGGATTTTGGCCCCTGTCCTAGCATAGCAAATGACAACTTGGGAAAATCGTTCTAAATCTTGTTGGAGTTGCTTAATTTGCGCGGGGCAATTTTCCAGATCGATCAGCAGCACTTGAGAACTATCGTCACTGTCTTGGGGATAGGTTTCATGTTCTGGCTCCATGATATTCTACCGTTTAACTTGTGGACACAGAATGGTTCTAGTGTTCCCTGAAAAAATAGGGAAATAACGCGATCGCACCTCGTGAGCCAAACATTGATATTGCGCCACATCCCAGGCCATTAACAAGCCATCACGCTAAAAAACCCCAAAGAAGCGGCGCAAATTCCTGTCGTTGGATTACCCTAATACTGAACCCTGACCCGACTGTCATGACTTGGAGGCTCACCCACGCCCATGATCACCGTCTTTTCTGCTATTGGGGATGCCCTACTCTTCTCAGAGTGGCACGGCGCGATCGCCCTCCTTTATTCCCCCCTACTCTCCCCGTCAATATCGCCCTTGGTGGCCATGACAGCGGACCCCCAAACCGCTGCCATTGAGGAAAAGCTGGCCCAATTTTTGCTGGTGTTGTGCGTGTCCCTCAGCGTCGCCGCCCTCTCCCGCACCTTCAGTCTCTTTCGCCAAATCCCTTATACCTTGCTCTTGGTGATTGTGGGCTTGGGCTTAGCCATCCTGGATATTCGCCTCGTCACCCTCTCGCCGGAATTAATTCTGCTGATTTTCCTGCCGCCGCTGCTGTTTGAAGCGGGTTGGAACTTGGAATGGGGCAATCTCAAAAAGAATTTTATCCCCATTTGTCTGTTTGCCATCATCGGCGTGGTAATTTCCGTGGGAGGGATTGCTCTGGGCCTGAATGCGATCGCCCGTATGACTCTCGGTACCGCTTTGCTAGTGGGAGCCAGTTTATCGGCTACTGACCCAGTTTCGGTGATCGCCCTATTTCGGGAACTAGGGGTAGACAAGCGCCTGACCGTCTTGATGGAAGGGGAGAGTTTATTCAACGATGGCGTGGCGGTTGTGGCCTTCACCTTGCTAATCGGCTGGGCAATGGGGACCGATGCCCTCACGGTGCCCCTAGCGATTACCAAATTTCTTGCCTTTGTGGGAATTGGGGCTGGGGTGGGCGCAGTGATTGGCTTTGGTATTTCCTTTATCACCCAGCGCTTTGACATTCCCTCAGTGGAGCAATCCCTCACCCTGATTGCCGCCTACGGCACCTATGTGGTCTCGGAAGAGTTGGGTGGATCGGGTGTCATCGCTGTCGTGACAGTGGGGTTGATCATGGGCAACTTTGGCTCCCGCATTGGCATGAATCCCCGTACCCGCCTGATTGTGTCGGAATTTTGGGAATTTATCTCTTTCTTTGTCAACTCCATTGTGTTCCTGTTGATTGGTGACCAAGTGCGCTTTGCCAGCCTGGGGGACAATATCGACCTGATTGGGGTGGCGATCGTCTGCGTTATTGCGACCCGTGCCATCGGCATCTACGGGCTTTCGGTGGTGAGCAACGCCATTTCCAATTCTGACCTGAAAGGATCGGAGCAAACGGTGCTGTGGTGGGGTGGTTTACGGGGGTCGGTGTCCGTTGCCCTAGCCTTGAGTGTGCCAGAGGATTTCCCGGCACGGGAGGAAGTGATCGCCACCGTGTTTGGGGTGATGTTGTTCACGCTGTTGGTGCAGGGCTTGACCACCAAGCCTTTACTGGAACGGCTGCAATTGTTGGGGGATCAACCCCTCAAGCAAAAATATTTGGAAGCGATCGCCCGTCGCGTCGCCCTAGATCGGGTGTTAGATTACCTGAAAAAATTGGCCGATCGGCGGGAAATCGAAGAAGAATACTTTGAATATCAAACAGCCTTGGTCAAGGGTCAGTTAAACAGCATCCGGGAAGAGATCACCAAAATGCAGCAAATTCATCCCGAATATCAAGAAATTATGGTGGAGCAACTACGGGAAGAGATGCTAGCGATCGAGTCCGATACCTACGCCGACTTTATTCGCTCAGGCCGACTAAAAGACTCCCTCACCCCCTTACTCGAAGATGTCTTGGAAGGGAGCGATCGCCATCACTAACCCCCTCCCACTGGCCCCCAGTCTCCGGCTGGAAGCCAACCCCGGAGCCTCTGGCTCCCCTTCAAAACTGAGGCAGAGGCTCTGGGGGGATTCCCAGCGTCTCGCTGGGAATCAGAAAGTTAGAAACCGCTTGCTAAATTGGTTAGTTTGGCCATTACCGCGACAGCATCATACGCTAAAGTGGGCAGGCTAGGGACAGGGAATGCTGTCCAGTTCTATCTTGGCATGTCGTATCACTCTCTCTAATTCGTGCAATGAACCAACGTGCAATGAACCATCGGTTATCCGCCCGTCGTTCCACCCGGCAGCAACGGCGATCGCTCCAACAAGCACTCCAACAAAAACTCGCCCCGGAAGCGATCGCGACTCATATGCCGCTCTCGGCTTCGGCGCTTCAACTCTCCAGCCGAGGCTTGGATATGTGTTTGCTAGCGGTGTGTTCCTGTGCCCTGAGCCTCATGTGCCATCAGACCAGCGGCTTGATTAACCTAACTTCAGTGTCATCCAGCACGGCCATGAGTCCGGCATCTGGGGGAGCCGCCCAAGTGGATTTTGTGGTGAAAGCAGGTTTGGTGACATCGCGGCAAGATGCCAAGCGGGATAAGCCAAGTCGCCTCGGTTGATTGGCCGAATCTTTCACTCCATGACAGCAGGGCAAAGATCGCGATTGCCCTCCCCAATGTCTGGACTAGTGCGCAGATAGTCGCGAACCAAATCACAGGCAAACTTGAGGGGCTCCAGGGCAAGAATCTCATCCAGGTGCCAGATAATCGCTGTCTGATCTGCGCTACCGGATACCAAAAAAGAGCCATCGGGGCTAAAGTCGGTGAACTCAATTTTACTGGTGTGGCCGTATAGCCTTCTCAGGAGTTCCCCCTCTGCGGACCAAAGTTTGGTTACCTGATCCGCACCACCAGAACCCAAGAGAGTGCCGTCAGGACTAAAATCCACGTCATAGACCTCCCCCTCGTGCCCCGTGAGGGTATGGAGGAGCTGACCATCCGGTTGCCAAATTTGCACGGTGCCATCCCAGTTGGCGGTGGCGATCGCCCCATCATCGGCACGAAAGGAGGGAAATACCGCCCCCACATCCAGCGTGGCCAACAGGGTATCGTCCAGTTGCTTCACTACCACCTGATTATTTTGGAGGGCGATCGCCAACCGTTCCCCATCGTGGCTCAAGTCAAATCCCAGAATACCGTGGGACTGATTGATCGTATTTAAGAGTTGCCCCGCCTGATCCCAAAGATGCACCTCACCCTTGATACTGCCAGAAACCAAGGTCCTGCTGTCGGGGGCAAACCGCACGCCCATGACGGAACTAGTGTGTTCGGCCAAGGTTTGTTCCAGCTTGCCTTGGAGACTCCAAATATTGACGGTGCGATCGCTGGCACCAGACGCCAATCGCTGACCATCAGGGCTAAAGGCCAGGGTAAAGACTCGGCTGGTGTGGCCTGCAAGGGTTTGGATATGGTGGCCGTCTGCTTGCCACAAATTGACGGTGCCATCGGTATGGGCAGAGGCAATAGTCTGGCTATCGGGACTAACTGTCACCTCAAATACAGGCGAGGATGAGGGCAGGACCGTTTTGAGGGGGTGGCTCAGTTGCCAAACCCGAATCGTTTGATCTTCGCTGGCAGAGAAGAGTTGTTGGCTATCTGGACTAAAGATGACGTCGTACACGCCGCCTTCGTTGCCATTCAGGACTTGCAGGAGTTGCCCCCGTAAATCCCAAATCTTGATGCTGCCATCGGCGCTGACGGAAGCAAAGGTTTCACCATCGGGACTAAAGGTAATGTCTCGCACCCAACTACTGTGGGCATCTAAGGAGTGTTGCTCCCTGACTGTCTGGTTTTGTTGGTCCCACTCCCAGATTTTGATCACTCCGTCAGCGTCGCCAGAGACCAGGGTTTGATCGTTAGTGCTGAAATCCACACTGTAGACCACACTCTCGTGACCCTCTAATTTCTGGATGGGGGTACCATCGACTTGCCATAACCACACCACACTATCTGAGCCAGCGGAGACCAGATACTGACCATCTGCGTTAAATCGAATGACTGGGACTGTACTCTCATGCTCCTCAAAGATAACTTGGGTTTGGCCCTGCTGATCCCACAGACGAATGGTGTTGTCAGAACTGGACGAGGCTAAAAGCTTACCGTCAGGACTCCAGTCCACGGAGAAAATTTCAGCCGTATGGCCAGTAAAGGTTTCCTGTTGTTCACCTGTTGGATCGTAAAGCCGAATTTGACCATCTTGTCCGCCTACGGCAATGCGATGGCGCGACGCCCAGCAATTCCAAATTAGCAATGTTGTGAGCGATACAGCATAGAGGACATCATGAACTGTATTGCTATTTTCAGCATTAAGCAGGTGGAAGATGAACAATCGCTCCCTCAGTATGGAAACGTTGCAGGACTATCTCCGACAAGCCATTGCCAGGATGGTTGATCCTCGAAAACCGAGCAACAACACGCGCTATGCTCTTCACGAAGTGGTGATGGGAGCCTTCATTGCTTTTTTCATGCAAAGCGAATCATTTTTAGAGCATCAACGTCAGTTGAACAGCCGGAGTGGCAGGGACAATGCCCAAACGCTGTTTGGCTTGGAGCAAATTCCAACGGTTGAACAAATCCGCAATATCCTCGATTTGATAGCCGCCAAGAGTCTGTTTGTGGTGTTTGATTGGGTCTATCAAGCCCTGAAGGCTGGGCAGTACCTCAAAGGCTTTGAAATCATGGAGGGTCAACTGTTAGTGACCTTAGATGGCAGTGAGTATCATCGTTCAGAAACGATTCATTGTCCGCGTTGCTCAACGCAAACTCACCGCAATGGCAAGATCAGCTATTTTCATCAAGCGCTGTTTCCAGCGATTGTTCACCCCCAACAATCATCGGTTCTTTCGTTGGCCCCAGAATTTATCACTCCCCAAGA
>JBFRWC010000023.1:0-9997 GCA_051439365.1 Leptolyngbyaceae cyanobacterium | reverse complement strand
AGAGTGACATCCAACGGGCCAAGGCAGGCTGGGTTTGTGCCTGCGATGTGGGGTCGTTGATGATGAGTTTGCTGGAGGCGTTGCAATATCCAGAGCAGCGGCGGCAGCGGGGGGAGAATGCCCGACGGTGTGTTGAGGCAAATTATAGTTGGGACGCGATCGCCCAGAAGACCATGATGGCCTACCGCACCATCTTGGGCTTTCAAACTCAAGTGGGTTAGGACGGATCACTCCATCAAACTAGGACTCCTTCGTTGGGGATAGTGTTTCACATCCACATCCGACAACATTATCTACTCAGCTCATAGCCATTTAATTTGCGTGGTTGCCCCCTGCCGCTGGCGGGGGGCAACTGCCAAAATACGCAAACTAGAGTCGTTCTAGCTTAACATTCTTAAGTGATTAGTCAAACTGGGGCGGAACTTCTGTGGGGGATAGCTGCCCCGGCAGCGATGGGGATGGTGTGCCAATATCGCTGGGGGAGGTGACCGTTCCTGCCGGGTTTTCTGTGGCGTTGTTCGTACCATTGTCCGTATCATTATCAGTGGCTTGAGCAGCGGCAATGGCAGCGGCAGCAGCTTCTACGGGATCGGTGGGGGTGGGATCAAACACCTCAAAAGTGACTGAACGGGTGACCGTTTTTCCCACACTATTGCTGACAGTAAGGGAGAGCACCGTGCTACCTGGTTGCTGGCCTAAGGGAATGGCGACGGTTCCTGCTAAGGGAACGGTCCCAGGAGATGGCAAAAGTTCCGCCACGGTTCCACTCCCCCCCAACACATCCCAAGCCAGTTCAACCACTGGGGCGGGCTGACCTTGGTCTACAGGGACTAAATACTTGGGCTGGGCATTTTCACCATTGACTTGAAACTGGGCGATCGCCGGGGGCAACGGCATAATTTTGACGATATCCGTCACCACAGGGGGAGCGGGTTCGGCTGCCACCGCAATCGGAACAGCCGTTAGCGCAAAGGTATAGTCTCCCGCCTGTTGGATGCCAGTCGGCACCCCAATACATTGCAAAATCGTCGTGAATTCGCAATAGGGTCGTAGGGCTGGAGGAATTTCAATGCTCGCGCCACTGCTGCCAATAAAGTTGTAACCCACCTGGCCAACCGAGATGCCATCCACCGTGCGGCCCTCCAGGGTCAGCATCCGGAGATTTTCCGGATATTCGACCAACCACTGCAAGGCAATTTCATTTGCAGGAGGATCAGACTCAGAGGCATCATTAACAACCAGTGGATTCGGCAAGAGAGATTCCTGGTAAACCAGATCGACAGCGCCAAATTGGCTCACCACGGGCTGGGGAATGGGGTCAATCACGACGGGGTCCGAGGTGCTGGAGGGAGGGGGGACACGACGACGACTATCAGGGGTGAGGGTGAGTTCAAACGTGTAAGTCCCTGGCTGACGGGCATCGGTTTGCACATTGCGGCACTGGAGTTGATCGACAGCCAGCAGACAAAAGGGTTGCAGCCCAATTGGAACCTCGTTGGGCGTGAATTCGTAATCTAGAGGACCACTAATCACCACCCCATCAGGCGATCGCCCCACTAGTCGCAAGTCCCGAATCCGTCTAGGGTCCGCAATCGTCCAGCCCACCCGCACCGTATCGCCATCCGCCGCCGCATACTGGGAATCTTCCGCAAAAAACTCCACAATACTGGGCAGCACGGGGGGCTTAAACAGCCACCACCACAGGGCGTATGCCCCCAATCCAGCCACTCCCAAGGCTAAGATAATCAGGGGCCACACTTGCCACCACGGGCGGGGAGACCACATCAACACCCCTTGGAGAACATTGGTGGGCAACGGATGCTGGTGGCGATCGCGCAACACCACCCGGAGGTTAATCACCTTGCCGCCCCCAAACCACGGTCGCCGCCACCACTTATTGGGCTTCACCTGGAGCCGAACCTGACTTCGCGTCTGGGGCAACACCTGCACTGGATTTGGACTCAGGGTACACGTGCATAGATCCCCTTCCTCAGAGTCATTGGCTTCCACCTCAATGTCTCGATCCGTATTCCCTTCATTGTCCAACCAAATTTCAAACCTCCCCACCTGACTGCCGACCCGACCCACAACCGTTTGGAAAACGGGTTGCAACGTGTAGATCGGTTGGAGTTGCACATAAATAACATCGAGTAATCCCAACTCTGGGTCGTTCTCGGAAACCAGTTGAATCGTGGGGTCAAAGCGTCCAGCCTTGGTTTCAAACGGGGGATGAAGCGTGAGCAAAATTTGACCATAGTCCCCCGGATTGAGGCGCAAACTATCCGAGACCAAGACTAATCCTACCCCCTCCTCATCACGGGGATAGTCAAGGCTGTACCAACTTTGGGGCAAATCGGGACAACGCAACCGAAATCGATCCACCCGATCTGAACGGTTATACACCATCACTTGAATCGGTAAGGACTCTCCCCGCTGGATCATGGCCGGATGAGCAACCGTTGTGGCTGGCTGTACCACAAACGTAGGGTCATTCTCAGAGCTAACCTCTTGGCTGGAGGGCAGAATTTGTAACTGCTGAGGATAAAGCCTGGGGGGATAATCCTGATCGGGGGCATCCACCACCACCGCATAGGCGTAGTTGGCAGGGAGGGCATCCAGAGGGATAGCGATGGGGAAAAGCACTTCACCACTTTGTTCTGGGGCTAACGCCAAGGACTCTTGAGAGACGGGACACCCTTGCCGTAAGAGAGTGGGAAGTTTGTCGAGAAAGACCTGAGCAATCACACTCTGGGCACTGCGATTACTCACCGTGACGCTAATGGTAAATGTGGTGCCCGGTTCAACGCTGTTTCGGGTCGAGGAGCTGAGAATTACCGCTAAGGGATTAGGAATCGCCGTTGGGGAGGCATTGGCTCCAGTAGATAACGAGGAACCGGGGACTGAATCGGAGGCGGATGGCATAATACCCCGTGACATAGGCTGACTCTTACTCGGTTGGCTTGCTCTAGAGTGAATATTATAGCCACAGCCACGTTGGATAGGGAGTCTTTGTGGAATTGACTCGCGGGGTGAGGATGCAGCTGAATCGGGTAGGAGTTTTGGCAAAACTTCTACCCGATCAAGCAAAAGGGAAGGAGCAGACCTTCCCCTGGGAATGGTCTTGGGTGCTATTGCGTTAGGCCACTTGCCCTTGCATCAGCTTACGCCGAACCCCGATCTCAGGTTGGTGGTTCGTGCTATCTTTAGCTCCAACTTCAGCCGTTTCGCGGGTAAAGGTGATATGAATCGACCGCAGGGCCTGACCATCGGCTGACACGGCACTAATGGGGTAATCAATCAATCCGTCTTGGAAAGGAACCTGCACCCGGAAAGTACCATCAGCATTGAGCTTGACCGGATGTCCTGCAACAGTTACCTTCGCACCAGGCTCAGTCGCACCATAGACCACTAACTCTACCCCTGTGGCCAACCAAAAGGGATTGGCTGGTTCAAGCAGGGCTGGCGGCTCAGAAGATAGTGCCGCAGGGGGTGAGCCTTCTCTGGTGTCTTGGTCTACGTCCAGTCCCTGGGCATGGCTTGCTTCTTGCGTGGCAGCTGAGGAAAAAACGTGGGAGCTGGGGACTTGAGGGGGAACTTGGTGGGCTGATCCGAATAATGATCCAGCCACTCGTAAGGCTTCATTGGCCTCCGCTTGATCGTAGAAGCCGTTGCCATGGATTGTGCCCCAGTGTTGTGGCGGCTCGGACAGGCCCAAAATGGTCTTGCCCTGTAAATCTTCTTCCCAATCCACAGCCACAAATTGGTCATCAATCCAGTCGGAGGGATACACTGGGGGGATCCGAACTACGGCGGATCGCGCTAGCACCAACCAGCGACCATCGTTGGCAATGTAACCGATTTCAATCGCATAGTCGCGATCGCTCACTGGAATGGGCACGTACCACTCACGAGCCATTTCGTCACACTCATACTGCTGTAGACTGTGGGGGCGCTGATAACTCAAGTCCACATCGGTAACGTCATAGAAGCGCAGGGCCAATCGTCGTCCGCCCTGCCGCCGCAGTTCTTCCCGGTGTTCGTTGGGGATATCCCAATACACATAAGCCCACTGGGGATCACGGGGGAGAAGCATGATTCGGCTTTCCCCGTAGCCATCAGGCAAATCATGTAGCCCTGAATCCACATCAGTGAGGGTACCGACTGCTACGGTTGGCGTGTTCCCAGTGGCGGCTGGGGGATTCACAACTCCCCCTTGGCCAATGTTGAACTTTGAGGCTTCAACCGTTGCCTGGGCAGGTGGGGTGGTCTCACTATCAATTCGGCTCTGCTGAATTTTTCTAATCTCTTCAAGCAGTTGATCCTTTCTCATGCGGCTGTAGCGAGAGATTGCGTAGCTGCTAGCCACCTTACGCAACTGCCGCAGGGTCATCTCATGTAAGGGAGTACCATTTGCACTCATAAATTACTTATTCTCCTCCGAATTATCAACCAACCGCATCAAGAGACTTGATTACAAAGCCAAATGGCAAAGACAATTAACCCGAGAACGCCACCAGCGCCATGCCCAGTGAGTCCGAACGAACCCACCCTGAAACTGGGGGCGATCGCTAGCGCTCGGAACAGCGTTGGCATCGTCAAGGATGTTGACTTGCCCAAGATATTACAAAAGCTGAAGGACGAGATCAAGAGGGGGATCGCTGCTGTTTCAATGCGTTCACGAATTTGTAGGACTTCGCGGGATCAATATGTCATGATTTCATGACAATAGTGGCGCTGGGGATCATTGGGACGAACCAACCCTGACCCTGCTGTGTGCCGGGGTTAAAACCAGTCTTTGTATGTCACCCACAACCGCTTTTGGCCTTAACGCGGCTGCACACTGCTATTAATAGGCTTTGGGAACAATATTGAAGAAAGATCACAATCTTTATCCGGATGACGATTCGATCCGTAGAAGTACTAAACAATCCCCGTACCTCATGGCATCGAAGAATGAGGCATATTTCCTATGCTGCCAACAACTCGTTCCCCTGCATGGGATCGCGTTGTTGGCAACAGCAGCACTACTGTAATCTACCGTGAGGCATTTCTAAAATGACAGTTCAGACTCCCCTCAGCAGATGGTCCCATTTTCTAGACCCAAACTTGTGCAGTAACCAACAAGTAGATGCCCTCATTCAGCAGTATAAGGCCACCGCGCAGACAAACTACACGGCCCAGGCCCAGGCCCAACTAGAAATCATTTACCAACTCTGTCAAATTAACTCTGAATATGCATTCAAGCAGATTGGTCATTTGGTTAAGTCCGGGACCAATCATGAATTTATGAACTACATCATTCCCGATTTACTGGCCCAGGCATGGCGACCGACCTATGCCAATCAAGCCATTGCTGATGTGCTGATCCGGGGGATGATTCATGGCCAAACAGAAATCATGCAATGCATGTGTGCTGAGACATTGGTAGAAGCTCGCTATCTGGCCGTGTTTCCCATTTTACTGACCTACCGTAATACCCTGTTGCACGAGCAAGAATTAGGACGGCACAACAAAAGTCGCCTTTTCAATATCGTTGTCAGTGGGATTTTGCAGCTCAATTCCCAGGTGGACAATCCCATCTCTGTGTCGGCTGAGGTGCTGTGGTCCAAGCAACGGTTGTAACCGTTATAGTAAGTAAGTAGGTCATTGTCCATCTTGCTTCGCCCATGTATGCTTACGCCTTTTTGAAGGTTCCCAACCCATCCGCCCAGTTGCCGATGGGCATTGAGTCGGCTTCTAGCCTAGTGGTGTGTGAACAACTGGCGGCTCTAGTTGAAGCCAACTTGGTGGTTGATGACCTCCAACAGAGCGACGAGCGGTTAATTCGGGCCGTGGTGGATCACGATCGCGTGATTCAAGAACTCTTTGATATGGCGACGGTTTTACCCCTGCGGTTTGGTACGGTGTTTTTGTCGGAGCAACACCTGTTTGACCATTTACAGGAGAAACAGGCCCACTACGCCAACCTACTGGATCGTTTAGCAGGGAAGGCGGAGTATTTGGTCAAGCTTCAGCCCCAGGCGTTGGTAGAAGATGACGACTCGACCGTGGCTCAAACGGGACGTAACTACTTTTTGGCGAAAAAGCAGCGCTATCAGGCCCAAGCCCAGTACAAACAGCAACAGCAGCAAGAGTTGGAAGATTACTTGAATCATCTCCGCGACCAAGGATTCGAGGTCGTTCAAGGGGAGGGAGATGAAGATGTGGAGCGGATCTATGTGTTGGGCGATCGCCATCCCTCTACCGCTGTCCCCCAATGCCTCCCGGATCAGGCTGAATCCCTCACCACCTGGCAAGCTTTCGTAGGCGACCCACTGCCCCCGTATCATTTTGTTTCATGATCTAATCCGAAAACTCTCATCCAATCATCAGAAAGTTTACATGCTGAAGCCCCCTGACATCTTTGAGATGCCAGGGGGCTGGTGAGCTAATCGGGCAAGCTTAAATTAGCTGCATAGGTTAGGACCAAATGGCCGTAAAGATGTCCTGAATGGACGTGGCTTGGCAAAGGAGGTAAGCAAAAACAGCCCCCCCGCAACCACCGATGAAAAAACCGCTGGCAAACTCACTCCAGCCTTCTTTCGTGCCGTACTCAGCCGGGGGATTGGGAGTAGTGTGGGTGGCGATCGCATCCCCGACACGAACGGCACCATGCAGGGATAGCGCAACCGTCAAAATGGTTACGAATGCAACGGCACCTGCAACCCCAGCAAGGGCCGCATAGTCGCTGTCACGCAAGGGACCAAGTAGCGCCAACGGACCATAGATAAAGTAGCCGTGGGCCATGCCAATTTCCAGACCGCGACGATTCGCCGACAGCCCTTGACGATAAGCAGGTAAATTCCGAATGAATGCCAGGGAAAAAGGGGAAGAGTTTAAGGGCGTGGCCAAGTTCCCAATCTGGGGATCGCCAGCCGCAGTAATCATTTCTGTCATGGGTATATCCTCTATATGCCTTATGCAATGCAGAGTTAGAAATTTCTACCTGAAAGCTTAAAGCGAAATGCGTTACGTTTCGTATCTTGTTAGGAATCTTGATATTTTACTGTTAAGAATCTTGATGATAGTTCACGTCGGGGGGGCGATCGCAGTACGATCCATAGTGCTTAACTATTTCACTTAGGATGATTTAATATGCTTGGTGACTACGCTGCTTCTTTCTTGCCGTTCGTGTTTGTACCCTTGCTTCCTGTTGCGGCTTTCGCGGTAATGGGTCTTTTGTTTATGTATGTTGAAAGCGAAGCCTAGTAAAGCTTTCGGCATCCTAGCTCTGAGTTTGTCAGGGAGCAGGAGCCGTTTGTCTAGGGTTGCTTGCTGATGTACTGGGTACAGCACATCGTAAAAAACAACCGTTTACATTTTGGATGGCACCCCCTGTTTGTACCACCCTCGGTACAGACAAGTTTAGCCTAATCGGCTCAAACCAATCGGCTCAAACCAATCGGCTCAAATCAATTGGTTTAGGTCAACGGTAGAGGTGACAAGGTCGCCTCAACGTCACATTGCCCCGTGCCATCTGTAGTTATGGGGACATTGCTTTTGATATTGAATGCCAGGACAAATCTATTTGTCCTGGTTTTTGTTGGTCAGTCGGCAGCTGAGTTAGCAACAGGTTAGAAATTTTCCTTGGTGCATTGCTCCAGACCAACCCCTGGGTTAAGGTAAGCAAGGCCAAGACGACTGCTGAGTTCTTTTCTAGGTGGTGCTATGACACTGTTGTTGACCAATGATGACGGCATTGACGCTCCAGGCATTGCGGCCTTGGGCCAAGCCCTAGAGCAAATGGGCCAGTCCAATTGGGTGAAAGTGGCCCCGGTGGGGCAATGGTCGGGCTGTAGTCATCAGCTCACTCGTGGAGGACCACTGCTGATTGAGCGGCGGGGCTCCCAGGCTATTGCAATTCATGGCACTCCGGCTGACTGTACCCGTGTGGGGATTGCCCACTTGCTGCCGGAGACGACCATGGTCTTGTCCGGGATCAATGCTGGAGGCAATATGGGAGCCGATGTTTACGCATCGGGGACTGTAGCCGCAGTACGGGAAGCAGTGTTGCATCGGGTGCCGGGAATTGCGATTTCCCGCTACATCCACCAGGGAGCACCGATTGATTGGGACATAGCGGCTCGACTGACAGCCAAAGTCTTGACCAAATTGTTGGCTAGCCCCATGCCAGAGGGGCTGTTTTGGAATATTAATTTGCCCCACTGTACGGTCGCTGACCCGGAACCCCAGGTGATTGAATGTCCGCTCTGTACTCAGCCCCTACCGCTGGAGCATCAGGTGGACGGGGATGAGTTTACCTTTGTGGGACGATATGAGGAGCGATCGCGTGATCCCAACTCGGACCTAGATACCTGCTTTTCCGGCAATATTGCCCTGACTCCGATTCGTCTATGGTAAGTGATCTGGGATGATGCCCCATTCTTCGTTTTGTCCCACTCTTTTCTTCGCGATCAGCCTGGTCCTCCCAGTCCTAGGTGCAATTAATCGCAATCTGGCGTTGTTGCATCGCAGCTTGGAATAACGGGGTGGGTAGGGCAATTTCCACCGGGAGGACACCAGAGCAATGGAGTTGCTGGGACAGGATTAATTGGGCCAGACTCCCGGTTCCCGCTCCAGCCGCGATCGCCGTATCGTCATGCACCAGGGTTAACCGACATTGCTCCGTCTCCCCCTGAGCTTCATTTCCAGCCACTTCCACCACGATCACGATGCCTGTGCCGCTAAAGCGATCGCTCACTTGGGTCATGGAATAGCTCATCTTGGCCGTATTCTCAATAAACTCTGGATCATGCAGAAGAGGCTTGGGCAACCAGTGCGCCATTGCCCAAGTTAGATGGTTGTAGGGATCGGGAACAGAGCCAAATTTCGTGATGACCGTTTGCACGGCAAAGGATTGAGCCAGGGTAAAGGTTTCGGCGACTTCATACCAGTACACCCCAGTGGGACCGATGGGAGCCGGAAATGGGACGAGTTGGCGATCGCTGTACGGCTCCAGTTTTTGCCACTGGCCGTCAATCCAGGCGGTAACTGGGTTTTGCAATCCCAAAAACGTGGTCCGCATCACCGTGACTCCGGCTCCCCCCGATCCCGCAACCCCGTAATATAAGCGAATACTGTGGGGCGATCGCCCAAATTGCTGCTCAAATGCCTCCACGCCCCACCGGGCCATCCCATTAGAAATCCCTGGAAACACTCCCGTGTTGATAATAGCGGTGATATTAGCCTGCTGAGCGGTCTCGTGCAGGGGCAACGCTCGTCGGCTAAATGGGGCACAATCGCTCACATCCAAGTAATGGACTCCAGCCTCAATGCACTGTTGCAACACTTGGGTGGTGCGGTGATGGAACGGTCCAGCACAGTCGATCACCAGATCGTGGGCGGCGATCGCTTGCTGAACCCCCACCTCATCATTGACATCCAACTGGGCCAGGATGAGTCGAGGGGAATCAGAGGATGCCTGATCTAGAGGGGAGCAACGGGTAACAGTGACCGTGGCATCGGTGTGGTGGAGGATATCTTGCGCGATCGCCCCCCCAATGCGTCCTTGCCCACCAATCACTAGCACAGCAGCCATTACTTTTTCTCCATGAGTTTATATGCAGTGGTGTACAGTTAGTCTAGACCTTGACTACGGAGCAGAGCAGTCATTTCTTCGCCGAATTTCATAGATAAAAAATTGTTCACTCTCCACAATACTCCCGATAAATTTTTCTAAGAGAGACACCTTTATCCTATCTCCGTAGATTGAACGACGAAACGGTCTTAACCGCAACTCTTGATCTGAGATCAGAACCCCATCTTTTTGCTGTTGAATTACTGTTTCAGCCATGTGATTGAGCAGTTCTTCATCATTGATCTGCCGAACATTGTCCTTTTGCCAGACGACAAAACTACCATAGCTTTCGGTTTGAGGGTAATACAAAGGAATCTCAAGTCGTGCGGAAAATGCCGACGCACTAGGGATTGAATACCCGGCAATGATCAAGTCATCAGC
>JBFRWC010000022.1:0-6293 GCA_051439365.1 Leptolyngbyaceae cyanobacterium | reverse complement strand
GATCCGCCTCCAAGCAACGAGGCACACACCGCTTTGCCATAGGCCACCACTGCATCTGGGTCAGAGGCCGTGGCAAAGGTCATCGCCTCTTCACTAGCTGCTGCGACAAAGGCGGCCCAAAATCGCGTTTCTTCGGGCAGCGACTCTGGGTCTTCATACACTTGGGTTGCAACCTCGCAAGCTCTCGCTAGGGGCACCATTTCTCCGGTGCCGTCGTTAATCCACCGTCCCGATGTATCCCGTTGGCCCAGGTCGCACAAACCGGGGGGAGCGTCGAGGGGACGCACAACACTGGTGGGGGTCTCTTGCGCCATCCCTGGAGCAGCAGGAAAGGCTAGGGCAGTGGCGATCGCCATCCCCAGAACACTCAGTAGCGCTGGCACAGAAGCTCCCCCCATCCCCGTATCACTGGTCTGTCCCCTATTCAACCAACAATCTCGGTGCTGCTTTTGACCACCAGGCCAATGCATAGGATTGGATATTGTCATTGACTTGCTCCTCATATTCCACCCGAATCTTGTAGCGTCCCGTGTCAGGCAGACGGTGGAAAATATGCTCCACACTATCCACCTCGCTGACCGATGACCAGAGACTCTCGTCGGTATCGTCGGCTTCGGCTGGCATCAGATACAGGTTGAGATCATTCAGTCCAGCTTCCGCGAAACTCTCTTCGGCCTCGTACATGTCGTTATTGTTCCCATCTTGCAAATTAACCTGACGGGGCCATGCCAACGTAATGGAAATGTAACTATCTGCCTGCAACTCAGCATCAATGATGTAGTCCTGATATTCAGGAGTCTCATCGGAGTCGAGGGCAACGGCGTTGTAGTCCCACCCCATCACAGGCACGGTGGTATTGGGAGTCCACCGCCCCGCCTTAAACTGCTCATAGGCGCGGTAGGCATTGAGGTGTCCGGTGCCCAATTCGGCGCTCATGGATAGGGTGGGGTCAGTGTAAGCATCGGAGTCCAGCCAGGTAAAGTTCCGGTGGGTCAAAACAGTGCGGGCCATGCCCAGCATCAGCCCGTCTCCTTCATCTTCAATTTTGTCAGCCGAGTTCATCAGCACAGCTCTCATCACTTGGGGATTGCGACTATCCAGACTCCAGTTGGGAGCCTTGTCAAACAGTTGGCGATCGCCAAACTCCTGCAACAGGGCCACCGTCGCGGTCACATGGGGTGCAGCAAAGCTAGTTCCCGTCTGACGAATCACCCGGCCATTAGGGTTAAACATCCGTAGACGAGTCCCAGGAGCCACAATATTCACTGACCGCCGACTGCCCACATTGGTCTCCAACTCCGGATTGCCATTGATAATGATCTCGGGTTCGCTGCCCAGACTGGAATAATCCACTTTCACAAATCGACCGTCCACCTGAGTCGAGTTGGTCACGGTGAGGCCGTTGAAGTGATCGGTGGGAATGGCGATGCCTCCAGCTCCTTGGTTACCTGCAATCACATAAAGCACATCATGGGTCACGGAGGACCAATCGATACATAGGGTCAACAAGGCATTACCATCTAATCGAGCATTGGGCCGAGGATCATTGCGGAGGGATTCGCCAAAGCTAAAATTGGTGGCCCGGACATCACCGCCATTTTGCATCGCCACCGCTTGCGAAGCCAAACACTCTAACGGTTGGCGATCGCGATCGGCAAATCCAATGGCGGAAGCAAACAATCGAGCCGCTGGAGCGACCCCGGTCAAATTCTTGTCCCGGCTAATCATCACACTAGCCACATTGGCGGCGTGGGGGTCCACATAATCATCGGTGGTGGCGGCTTCATCCCGAAATAAAACCCGATGAACCTGCACGGCGTAACCTGGCGGTGGGGCTGCGCCAATGTCCAACCGATATTGGGGGGGACGGCCAATTTCGACTTGGCCCAGACCAATCTTGCGTCCCTGCAAGTTATACGGAGCATCATGTAACCGCAGGGCATCAATTCCCGCTTCTGCTACCGAGGTTGCCAATGAGAATACGGGGGATGAGAGAAGGGCGATCGCCAATCCTCCCGCTATCCCACCCCCAACCATCAACCCTTGTCGCTTCGTCACCACCACTTTTTCTCCACTTGCTCTGACTGTTTCCTAATCATGCCGAAAGATTGGCGATTCAGCACTGAGTTTAACGAAATACTTTAGACTCCTGTGGATTGCGGGGGCTACTTCCCATTTCTTTGGGGAAAATGAGCGATCGTCAGGCATTCACAACATATTGCTGTACGCTTGGTCACAAAATTAAAAAAAATAAACACACTTTGACTTAAGATAGGTTTAAAAGCAGGACGCAGTTAGGAAGGTAGATTTAGGAAGGTAAATTATGGGTCAGTCAGATAAACCAATTGTCATTTCTCCCTCCATCCTCTCGGCAGATTTTAGCCGTCTCGGAGAAGAGATCAAAAAAGTTGATGCCGCTGGAGCCGATTGGATTCACGTTGATGTTATGGACGGTCGTTTTGTTCCCAACATCACCATTGGGCCAATGATTGTCAAAGCAATCCGTCCGTTGACCGAAAAGCCCTTGGATGTTCACTTGATGATTGTGGAGCCAGAAAAGTACGTCGAGGACTTTGCCAAGGCTGGCGCCGACATTATCTCTGTTCACGCCGAGCACAATGCTTCTCCCCACTTGCACCGCACCCTCTGTCAGATTCGGGAATTAGGTAAGAAATCCGGTGTAGTTCTCAACCCCTCCACCTCTCTAGACATCATTGAATATGTCTTAGATGTGTGCGATTTGATTTTGATTATGAGTGTTAACCCTGGGTTTGGGGGCCAAAGCTTTATTCCTGAGGTGGTACCCAAAATCAAGAAACTACGGGCCATGTGTGAGGCTCGCGGTCTTGATCCCTGGATTGAGGTAGACGGCGGATTGAAGACCCATAACACCTGGGAAGTTTTGGAAGCAGGCGCTAATGCTATTGTGGCAGGCTCTGCCGTATTCAAAGCGGATGACTATGCCGCTGCCATTGAGGGGATTCGTAACAGCAAGCGCCCCGAAGCCGTCGCAGCCTAGGCAATACAGTTACTCTACTAAATTGTTTGCAAGTTTAAGTTTGCAAGTTTAAGTTTGCAAGTTTAAGTTCAGGTGAACCCCAGTTTTGTCGCAAAGCTGGGGTTTTTTCTAAGTTCTAATGTTGTTGAGAATCTTGCTGGAAACTTTGTTGGGAATGTTGTTGGGAATGTTGTTGGGAATTGGGAGGCCCCGCGATCGCTGCATTTTCGGTGGGCGGCTCATGAGCATTCACCTCCACACCAGAAGACTGCAACAGTTTGGCCCGTTTACGACGAGCGGTTGCTTGCAGATCAACGGCAGTATCCGTTTCATCCACAATTTCATCAATCAGTTCTTCCAACACATCCTCCAACGTGACCACCCCGGAAACGCCGCCATATTCATCAGAGACAATCACCAGATGTTCGCGAGTGGACTGAAATTGGTGCAGTAACCGATCGGCACGAATACTTTCCGGCACAAACTGGACCCGCCGGGTCAGGTTGGCGATCGCTTGTTCCCCTTGGTCATCAATCAATGCGGTCAGCAATTTATCTTTGAGAGCAATGCCAATCACCTCATCAACCGATTCTTTGTAGATCACAATCCGGCTGTGGGGTGAGGCAATAATGTCGGCTTTCGCTTCTGCTAAGGTGCGATCGCCCTTCAAGGCAGTCAGCGCCACGCGGGGAGTCATCAAATCTGCCGCTGTCACATCATTGAGATGGAACACTCGTTGGATTAATTCCGCTTCATCGTCTTCAATGATGCCAGCTTGCCGGCCGATCTTGGCCAGAAATTGGATCTCAGCTTCATTGGTCACGGGCATGGTGCGTCCCTTAGTAATCGGAGCCGTCACCTTTTCCACCACCCAGATAAAGGGCGAGAGAATCGTGGTTAACGTTCTGAGCGGAAACGCCACCACCAGGGAAATAGGTTCGGCAAAGCGTTCCCCCAGGGTCTTCGGCACAATTTCAGCGAAGATGATAATCAGAAACGTCAGAATCCCTGAAACAAGACCCAGCGCCGCATCCCCTAACTGAGCTGCCGTCACCTGTCCTACGACGATACTGCCCACGATGTTGAAGATATTGTTGAGGATGACAATGCTGGCAATGGGGCGGCTGATTTTCTCTCGTATGGCCAAAAGCGCGATCGCTGCAGGTTTTCGGGATTGAGCCAATTGCCGCACTCGCATCATGGGGACGGACAGCAGCGCCGTTTCTATCCCGGAACAAACAGCAGAGCCTAAGATAACGGCAAAGATGACAAAAATAAGTTGGACCATCAGAGAGGGAAAAGAAGAATCGTGATGCCATATTTTAGGCGATAATGCCTGAGGCTGAACACTCTATTCGTACAGGTCTACAATTCGTACAGCGCTAACCTACGGAGCTAAACTACAGGGCTAAAATAGTGAAGGTCTGACACCAAGGGGTGCCAGACCTGAACGTTAACCTAACTAACTATCTATCGAAACGAAGTGAGACTAACTAAATTTACTCGGTCAAACTAACTAAGCCGTATGTAACGTAAACAATTCGGACAACTTAACTAAGGGTTGACAGAAGCCAGATCCACAGAATGAAAACCTCCGTCAGTCTCTAAGGAGACTAGAGAGCTAAGGCACCCTCTAGAAGGAAAACCGCGCCGAACACCCTGAAGATAAGGGTACCGAATCAAACGGCCTAGAGTATTTTCTACCTATGATATGCAGGACAAAGGTCTTACATGGGTGAAACTGGTTTTGAGTAAAGAGCGGACAACACACAGGCTCTACTCAACAATTGATTTAAGCGCCCTTCTTGATGGACGGTCGTTCTGTGTGCGTACTCTTAATGTAGCGTTAACTCTCACTGAGTCCAATGGCTTTTTACCAAAGTTTAGTGAACGTTACATTTCCTGATGTGTGCCGATGTTCCTTGGGGGATAGATGAAACCCATTGATGGCCATCGATATCGGAAAACGATAGCCAGTTCTTCAAGTGTCTAGCCAACGCTGGGGGGGCTTGGTAGGCGGCAAATTGGGCGCAGAATAATCCTGATATGGCCAGAATTCCTTGAATAATGGGGCTTGGCCCAGAACCTACGCATTGGATTTTGTCTACTTTTGGTTGTGCGATCGCTCCCTGCTATCTCCCGACGATTTCCCAAAACTCCACCCCACTTCACCAGGTTACACAATGTCGATTGTGGATATCAGGACACGACCCGCATACTGATGGCATGTTCTGAACACAGAGCGTTGCTTGAGAACACATCCACATTGCAACTACCCAGGAGAATCATTATGGTAATGGCTGCCCCCCGATCTAATTTATCTGTTGTCCATGCCAATACAGACCGTCAATCGACTGATCAATTGACTCGTCAGGCAGCTCATCAGGCTGCTGCCGCCGTCAATTCTGCAACGAATGGCGATCGCAACCTTCCCCCCTCCAACCCAGCAGAAGTGCTCACGGGACTTCAACCGGACGATCAATGGGTTAACGCCTTTGAATCATTGCTTGTGCAGGCTGCGCTCGATAACTTGTTTGACGGGGTGTTGATTGTCAATGTCCACGGCGATATTATTCGGACCAATCACAACGCTCAAGTGCTCTTAAACCACAATATTCCAGCGACATGCTGCCCGGAGTCGCAAGCTCTAGGCTCACCATTCCTGGAGCCGCAATCCGATGTAGGCCATCCCAACTCGTCGAACATCTCCCATCCTCTCCAAGCCCTGCTGGATGAAATCTGGCGCGTGTGTTTGGCGGTCATTGATAGTCGTACAATATTTCCCCAACAGGATATTGTGTTGGATTCAGAAGTGTCGTTACCGCAGCGATCCTTCCGGATTCGGGTCCGGTGGATGCACAATACGCTTGATGATGAGCCTTGCCTGATTGTGAGTGTTGAGGATCTACTGCAAACGGCGGTGAATCAGGTGAATGGCGATCGCTGGAAGTATAAGCTTACCCCTAGAGAAACCGAGGTGTGGCGGTTGAAGCGACGGGGCTACAGCTATCGGGCGATCGCTCAAACTCTTTATGTCAGCGAGAACACCGTGAAGAAGCATCTCAAGAATATCCAAGCCAAGCGTCGGGCAGGCGGTGATTTTGACTAAGGATCAAGACGACTGGCTAAGCCTCCCATCCCCCAAATTGGGCTACCGTGTACACACAAGTCGAACCACCCCCTCTAACTCCCCCTTGCTAAGGGGGAGGACCGGAGTTTCCCTCCTTTGCAAGGGGGGACTAAGGGGGGTAAAGCCGAGTTTTGGACTTCAAAATGAGATGTGTGTACACCGTAG
>JBFRWC010000021.1:0-6529 GCA_051439365.1 Leptolyngbyaceae cyanobacterium | reverse complement strand
GTGTATAAGAGACAGGACCTAATATCATGCAATATCCCGATATCACACAATATCGAAATCAATTCGATACGTGGATAGAAGCTGCTGAAGCCTACGAAGAAGCCTACGAAGAAGCCCACAAAGAAATAGAAGCAGCAAGACAGGAAGCAGCAGAACAGGCAATCCCATACTATCAAGAGGCAATCGCGATCGCCCGACAACAACAATATGTGGGGGAAGCTCGTTATCTCTTAGGAGAGCTAGGTTTAACACTTTCCACCTTGGAGCGTTATGGAGAGGCAGAAGATGCGCTGCGGGAGGCGATCGCCATTCAGGAATCCCAGCGCACTAATCTGGATGACGAAAATAAAATTGCCTTTGGTGAAGGCGGTATAACTCGCGATCGAGACTACAAGGTGTTGCAAGAGGTCTTGGTGGCTCAGGGTAAAACAGATGAGGCTCTCGAAATTGCTGAGCGTGGACGGGCTAGAGCGATGGTGGATCTGCTTACTGGCGAAATATCTGATCAATCCGGTCGCGAAATTATTGTGGAAGCCCCCACCATTGCGGCCATTCGCCAGATTGCCCAGCAGCAAAATGCTACAGTCGTCAACTACTCAGTGATTAATGACTGGACGCTTTACGTTTGGGTGGTGCAACCGAACGGGACGATTTACTTTGAAACGGTTAATCTCAGGGATTTGATCGACTGGGACTCAGATATTGACTCAATCGAGTTGGATCGGACCCTTGATGGTCTTATTGCTTCTACCCGTCAGACGCTCAATGTCCGTAGCCGCAACGATGCCGAGGCTATTACTTCCCCTACCCCTGAAGCTCAATCCATGCCGCGTCAGCGTCAGCAGAACGCTTTTCAAACGCTCCATCGATTGCTCGTTGACCCCATCACAGAATATTTAACGAAGGCGGTTAATCTCTGGGATTTGATCGACTGGGATTTGAATATTGACTCAATCGAGTTGGATCAGACCCTTGGAAGTCTTGTTGCTTCTACCCATCAGACGCTCAACGTCCGTAGCCCCAACGATGCTGAAGCTATTATTTCTCCTACTCCTGAAGCTCAATCCAGACAGCGTCAGCGTCAGCAGGAGGCTCTGCAAACGCTCCATCGATTGCTCATTGATCCCATTGCGGCATATTTGCCCAATAACCCGGAAGATCAGATTATCTTTATTCCCCACCAGTCGCTTTATCTGGCCCCCTTCCCAGCCCTGATGGATACCAATGGTGACTATCTGATTGAGCGTCACACGATGCTCACGGCACCCTCTATTCAAGTGCTGGATCTGATTCGTCGGGATAATCCGCTCAATGTGGCAACCCTTGATCCGCAAGAGATGTTGGTTGTGGGGAATCCCATCATGCCCAGTTTATGGAACCCGGCGAGTGGGCAGTCGGAACAGTTGGCCAGCTTACCGGGGACAGAAGCAGAAGTGTTTGCTATCCAAGATTTGTTTGGGGTGTCTCCCCTGCTGGGGGAAACTGCGACTGAAGCGACTGTTCGTGCTCAAATGCCCAACGCGAGAGTCATCCACTTGGCGACCCACGGACTGCTCGACTACGGCAATCGAGCAGAAACTGGAGTGCTGGATTTTCCAGGGGCAGTCGCTCTGACCCCTGGAAATGGCGAGGATGGATTATTAACTGCCGCTGAAATTTTACAGATGGATCTGAGTGCCGATCTAGTGGTGCTGAGTGCCTGTGATACTGGGCGTGGACGCATCACGGAAGATGGAGTCGTCGGACTTTCTCGTGCCTTCATGCAAGCAGGCGTTCCCAGCCTCATGGTGTCTCTTTGGAAGGTACCCGATGAGCCGACCGCTTTTCTGATGGAGCAGTTCTACCAAAACTGGCAGACAAATCCCGATCGCGTCCAAGCGCTGCGCCAAGCCATGCTGGCCACAATGGCTATGAATGAGCATTCTGATCCGATCAATTGGGCGGCGTTTACTGTTGTGGGACAGACGGATCATTCACAAACGGATTATTCACAATAACAAGCAGACATAGGTGCATACCCTCTCCAGACTTGTAGACTATATACTTTTGAATGTTTCCTCTATTTGAAAGATATGTGTGATTTGAAAGATATGTGCGATTTGTCACCCAATATGTTGCTCAAGAGGAATCGTTATCTATTAACCATAAATTTTACAAACAGGATAGTACGGTCATGAAATATCGCAAACCTTCAGCACTCCTTGCTTCTTTATCCCTGATGTTGCTGGTCGGATGTAGCAATCAGAATTCTCTCGGCCAACAATGCAAACGAGTAGAATCAATTCTGGATAATAGCGACTTCCAGGAAGGAGTCCTTGTGTCAACAGAAGCTTCTGTCGCGTCAAAGATGGCTAACGATGGAACTCCCATTTATCTTGCAAATGTTCTGATTGAGGGAGCAAGTGAGTCTACTCAAGCAGAGTTACCTTTGGCACAGGAGATGTTGTCGAAATTACAGGGGATTAATGTGACTGATCCGGAGATGGGGGAATATTATCAAACCTATGTTTCAGCCCTGGAAACATACATTAATGAGTCACAAAAAGCAGTGGAAATGTATGCTGCCATTGTTGACGCAGGTGAGGCTGCGCAGACTAACGCTACCACCGATGCCTAGGAGCAAGTGCTAGAAACAGCTCTTGACGATCTTCAGGCTATCCATGTGGCGTTGGAAACTCCAAGCAAGCAAATGCAAGAAACACGGGTGGATATCAGCATCCATTGCATTGCAGCAGTGGCTGAGTAAACTGAGCTACGGTGAACAGCAATGGTGAACAGCAATATTGTCAATGGCGATTGGTGAAATGGGAGGAACTACAATGAAAACACCCTGGCGCTATTGGCGATGGGTACGGTTGACCTTGGATGGCCAGCGACAGGTGCAGGAATTACAGTCCTGCCATGACTGGTTACAGACGCAGGGGCTTGAGTCGGACGCTGGGGTGGTGAGCGATCGCTCCATCCAGCAACGGCTCATGGCCATATTGCCGTCCGCCCCTCAACCTGCTGAAGGTTGTCTCCGTTGTTTTATCTCCCATGCTATCGATCGCACCTGCCAAGATCTATTCACCCGGTTTGGCCGCAAGGCGGGGCTGGCCAATGTGGAAGAGTTGCTGGTGTTTGTGCTGACAGATGTTGATCCACTGCGACAGCGACCGACGACCCCAACCTTAGAACAAGATCCATCTTGTGCAGGCAAGGTGTTGCGTTGCTTCAAGGCTGAGAAGGCCCAACTGACGACCTGGACAAAGCGAATGGTGATGTCCGATCGCCCCCTCAATCAGTATTTGCAGGAGCATGGTGTTTATCTTGACAGTGATTGGAGCTTGCTCAATAGCCTTTCTGAAAGCAAGCTACGGCGGTTGCTAACGGAGTCTTTGAAGGCTAGTGAGGCTGATTTGGATCGGGCCGTCACGCTCTTAGAGGGCTATCGTTCAGTTTATCGGCGCGATCGCCTCTTGGCCCGTGCCCAGAAAGGAGATGGGGGAAATGGGGCGGTCAACCGCAGCCGTTGTGAAGCCCCGACATCAGACCAATTAGTGCGGATCGTTGAATTCCTTCAGGATAAAGGCATTGACGATTTAGACCCAGAAGCCGTGTTAGCTGAGCTAGAAGCGTGGGCGCAGATGATTCGTCAGAAACGCTGTCCGCCAACGGTGTCCTTAGAAGAGCCAAGATTGCAGCGGGCGATCGCCACTGTTGCCTCAGACGAGGCCGATCAGCGGGCTGACCAAGAAGACGAGGCTCAACAACAGCAGTTTTTGCAAGATTATCGCAAGGTGCTTTTAGACACACTGGATGAGGCGATCGCCCAAGTCTTGGAACAGCGCATCGCCCATCTCGCCCAGAGCAATCCTCCCAAGGACAAAGCGTTTGCCGATGGTCTCTACCGCTTTATTTGTAAGGGAGAATCCATGGGGGCGATCGCTCCACAAGTTGGGCTAAAGCATCAGTACCAAGTCACACGGTTACTCAACATCAAGGCGTTGCGTGCGGATATTCGCCGTCAGGTTCAACTTGCCCTGGTTCAGCGTATCCAGGATCTAGCCCATCAATATGCAGAGGCCGATCGACTCGATCAGCTTCTAGAACAAGTGCTAGACCGAGAACTGGAACGTCTAGTTGCGGAATCGGAAGCAGAGTCTTTCACGGCTCACGCTTCCAACCGTTGCCTTCTTAATCAACGCCTCTATTCTATTCTCATACACTGGAGTGACCATCATGAGTAGCTTCTCATTCGTGTCCAATCTACCTGAATCGGACGAAGCCTTAGGCGAAAGATTTTTACCAGCAGACGCGATCGCTCTCGATCCTGATGGCATCCGTTGGGCAGCAGCACAAAGCCAGTCAACCGACTCTGACATTAATTTGTGGTTACCTGATCCCTGGTCACGATACATTCATCTATTGGCTCGGTTAGGTCTCCGCAAATGGTTGCGGTTTCGCATTCCCCATCTCAGTGAACAGGTAGACGTTGCTGTTCTGAGTATGCAACCCTTGCCCATTGGCGCGGTTACGGTCGCGATCGCTGCCACGGACTGTTTGGAAGACGGGATCGTCGATGTCCCTCAATCAGTCCTCACCCGTGAGTTTCCGCCCCAACTGCATTTGCTAATAGAAGTGTTAGAAGAAATTGATCAAGTTCAAATGCGGGGATTCTTGCCCCATGACGCTTTGGTGCAAGCCATTCAATCTGCTGCCCTCCAGCCTACGACTGAGGCAACCTATCCGGTTCCAGTCACCTGGTTTGACCTCAATCCCGATCGCTTTTTGGTGATGGTCGAATGTTCAAATCAGTTACCTGGGCGATCGCTCCTATTTTCAGTAGATCTGGATTTCAATCCTCAACAGATTGCCGAGGCGATCGCTCGTCCCGCACTCAATGCAGCCACTTGGCTGGGGAATCAATTGGATCAAGTGGCGCAAGAGGCCGCTTGGACCCTGTTGCCTGCCTTCTCCTACAGTCCGGCCCTGCGATCGCTCCGTTCTCCGGTCGCGCAACTGGATGGTATCGTCTCCGACCTAACTCGCTATCAGTCCGTCACTATTCCGGCGGCGGCTCGTTCGGTCGCTTTTGATTTTCAAGTCGACGGGGCTGATTTGTGCCTTTATCTCACTACCTGGGAACTGCCCACCGCTGGCGATCGCTCCGATTGGATGCTGTTGGCGATTCTCAGTCCCCAAGCGAATACCCTCCTGCCATTGGGGCTAACCTTACAACTGCGAGATGCTCAGGAGCTGCTATCAGAAACCACCTTGCATGACTCCAGTAACACCTTCCTCTATGCTCAAGTGGCTGGGGCACAGGACGAACGCTTTGTGATTAGTGTGCGATCGCCCAACGGTGTTTGCGTTGCTGTTCCCCCGATCACCTTTACCTCTCTCTAGTTGCGATGCCTGCTTCTGCCCTTCTCTACCAAATCACCCTCGAACGGGTCGAAACCACCTGTAGCATCCATCTCACTTGGGGGCAAGGACAGCGATTGCATGTTACCCTTCCTTACCCGCTCCTCCTCGATCGGCTCTACCAGGATTGGCAACGGGCCTATCTCAATTTTTACCGTCAGCTTCCCTTATCACCCCTTCCCTTATCGCCAACGTCGTTCTCCGGACCCAGCACGGAACTGCGGGGGCGTATCATATCCAGTGGGGCCGGGACAGCTGCGAATGCCGACTGGCAAGCTGACTTGTCTGACTTTCAGCATCGTCTCCAACTTGAGTTACACCGCTGGCTCCGTCACCCTGACCTGGAACCGATCCGCCAGGAATTAGTTAAAGCCGCTCGTACTGCCGAAAAACAACATACAGTGGTAGATGTGCTGATCACCTGTACCCCTCTTGATTTAGTTCGGTTGCCTTGGGAAACCTGGGAAATTGGTGCAGAGGTGGATCTGCGCGATCGCATTCGGATTGCCCGTACTCCTCTGACTATTCAGGCAGCGGCCATTGCTCCTGCCCTTAAAACCCGACGACGGCCCCGGATTCTGGTGATTTTGGGCGACGACAGCGGCCTTAATTTTCAAAAAGAGAAAGAGGCGATCGCGCCCCTCCGCAAATTGGCCGAGGTCCAGTTCATTGGTTGGGAACCGGGTCAATCAGGCTCTCACGTCAAACACGAGATTCAAACTCATTTGGTTGATCCAAACGGATGGGATGCGTTGTTTTTTGCCGGACATAGTAACGAAAAGCAAGGCCAAGGCGGTGAGTTGGGAGTGGCACCCAATGGTTATGTGCGGATGGCCGATATTAAACCCCTGTTGGCGATCGCCCAACAAAATGGCCTCCAGTTTGCTTTATTTAACTCTTGCAATGGCTTGAACTTGGCTGAATCCCTGATTGACTTGGGCTTGAACCAGGTGATTATCATGCGCGAACCGATTCACAACAGCGTCGCAGAATTGTTCTTTATTCATTTTGCCAAGAGTCTGGCCCAACACAAAGATGTTCATGAGTGTCTGCTAGATGCTTGCCAAGAGCTAAAAACGAATACCACTCTGACCTATCCTGCGGCTGATTTAGTCCCGTCCCT
>JBFRWC010000020.1:0-3524 GCA_051439365.1 Leptolyngbyaceae cyanobacterium | reverse complement strand
CTATTGGCCATTAATCCTAGGGCGATCGCCACCCAAATGTAGGTCCGTTTCCGAGTTGGATAAACCGCACAAAAGAGAAATAAACACAGCATTCCTAACACGTAGGGGCGGCTAATTAAAAAGTATTCATAAAAGGGGATATAGCCAAAGGTAAATAACCCTTTTTGCCAGCGGGGAAACTGGCTGTAACCCCAAAAGAGGGCGATCGCCCCCACTCCCAATCCCCAATGCAACAGTTGCATTATCACCGGATGGTCCCACACCTGTTGCACCAACGACACCAGCAAGGCCCACAATGCCGGATGCCCTTGATAGTTGACATAACCCAACATTTCCCCCAAGGAGCCGCTATCCCGCACAATCAGCCAAGTGTTCATTTCATCCCGCCACATATCGTGATGAAGGATGCCAATCAACCCCAAAGTGGCAAACAACGGGACGATAAATTGGGGAGACGCAAGAGACTGGAGGCGCGATCGCCAAGCGGAAGATGCCATTCGCTATGATGTCTGTAAATTTTAAGTATATGCAACCGTAACGGCTAAAAACGTATATTATCCCCCTTCAACGCCCCAACCCTCCAACATCCTAACCCTCCAACCCTCCAACGCCCTCCACCTTCGCCCGATGCAACAACACGCCATGATGCCGATATCCCGGATTGCGGATACGGACAAAATCTCCAGGATTCGCGGTGCCCTTGATTAACTGATGCAATTGGGGATCATAGGAAACATTTGCGCCAACGGGGGCGATCGCCTCCACCCCCCATTGAGCCAATAACTGCTCCACAGGCTTGACTAGCGGAATCAGACGAGTCGCCGGAAATTCTGGATTTTGGCTGGCAGCAAATACAGCGGCTGGCCAATACAAGAGCCAGGATTCCAGGGTATTTAGGCTATTACGCTGAAATTGCTGTTGAAGGGTTTGCTGCTGCTCAGTCAGTTGGGCTTGCGATCGCTCATATTCCTGTTGGAGTACTGTGAGTTGCTGCCGTAGTTGGTCGAGTTCGGGAGTGGGGAGTGGGGGAGTGGGGAGTTTGGGGGTCTCTGATGGTTTAGGAGAAGCTGATTCTTGGTCGAATTGGTTCAACAAGTCTATTAAAGGTAGTTGAAGGGTTGCACTAATCCGTTGCAGCATTTCCAGGCGCATCTGCTCTAGCTTGCCCTGTCTGAGTTGGCGGATTTGCCAGTCTGAAACCTGGGCTTGTTGAGCCAGTGCCCGGAAACTAGGGATATTGCACCGCTGCATGAGCGATCGCAAGGTTTGCGTGTGGTCCTGATTCATCCTAAAAAACCTACATCCGCTTCAACATTGTTAGTGGGCCTCGTAGGGGTGTTTTAATCAAAGTTTTAATCAGCCACTTGAATGGACCTCCTCCCAACTGATTAAAAATCATGGGAAAGCCGAGCAATTGTTCAAGCTTCTGGCTAACCGTGAATTCGGATTGGAGCTGTTGATACACCGCCCGATCATAATCCACGAGACTAGGGCCATTAAATAACCCACTCTGCACGGCCCGAATCGCTTGTTGGGCGGCGGCTTGACCTGACATCATCGCGTTACCTGTGCCAAATCTAGTCAGTGGATTACACAATCCCGCTGCATCTCCTGTCAGTAAATAGCCATCTCCGGATAAAGACAACGGCTGCTGGGTCCCAATCACCTCTGGCCAGTCCTGTAGTGCTTCGACGAGTTCGCTATGGGCAAACCTGGGGGCGAGATTCGGATGTTGGGCGATCGCGGTTTGCAACACTTGATGCAAATCAGTCTGGTCCCGCTGTTGGAGAGAACGAAGCTTACCAATTCCAACGTTGACGGTCCCATCCGCCAAGGGCGCTAAAAATAAAAAGCCCGGATTCACCTGTGGTAAGAAATGCCCCTCTATATGGCGATCGCGCTCAAAACCAGAAACCCCCTTGAAATAGCCCTGAATCGTTTCATAATAGCGGTCACCTGACCGTTTCAGTCCCAACATCTGCACCACCACCGAATTAGCTCCATCAGCAGCAATGATCAGTTTGGGTGACAGTGTTTGTTGTTGGTTTCCCTGTTTCAGTATGACCGACCATCCCTGAGACGTACGCTCAAGTGCCGTTAACTCGCTTTCCCAATGAAGATGGGCATACTGGGTATCGAACTTGCTCACCAGAAACGCATCAAACTGAGGACGCTTCATTGTGAAAAACGGCTCTTTGGCCACCCTCCCGTTGTGGTCGTCAGTCTGCCTAGTCTGTGATAACAACGGTTGAGAAAATCGCAGGCGGAAGCTACCGCCATTGGGGGTAAAAATCTCAGCCGCCTGACAACCTAAGACCTGATCGGTTTGGCCCAATAGTTCTGGGCCATAATCAGGGTCCAGTTGATTCAACACGTCCATCACTTTGCGACCATACACATTGCCGTCCACCTTGCCACGGGGAAATCTAGCTTTGTCTACGATGGTATGAGGAATCTGGGCTTTCGCCAGAAATAGCGAGGTGGTTGCTCCTGCTGGCCCCGCTCCAACGATCAAAACATCGGTGGCCAGCAACTCGGTGCTGACAGGGGAGGAGGATGGGGGTGACTGACTCATAGGGTATTCTTGGGCGACTGTCGTAAGCGGTGTATAACAAAGACTACCACAGGGCAAGGTATCCTTCCTTGTCTGGTACAGCGGGTTACAGCCACTGCACCAGACACCGGATCACCACAATCGTTGAACAAGCGCTTGATCGTGAGAGTTGATGCAGATTCTAGAGAGTCGTGAATGCCGCTTCAGTATTAATTGCACCAAAACGAGTCGATTGGACGATCGCCAGATCTTCACCGTTTACACTCAAGCGCGCCCCATCTTTGCCAAAGCGACGAATGGTGAGGTCGTCAAACGTTAGCCCACTACCCAAGACAATTTGGTCCCCTTGCCACAGACGGAAATCACGAATGGTATCTAACCCTTCACCTAGCTTCAAGATAAAGGAATCGGCTCCTTTTCCACCGATGTACTTGTCTTGACCTAAGCCACCATCAAAGGTGTCATCACCGTTTTCACCCAACATGCGATCGTCCCCTGCTAAACCCAGCAATAGGTCATCTTGTTTTGTCCCTTTGAGGGTATCATCAGCATTCGTACCAGCGATCGTATTGTCGCTAGCTGGGGGAGAAGGTGGAGTTGATGCTGTTTGAGACTCAAAGGCACCGATATCAATCCGAGCAATCCCGTCACCATTCCCATCGAAGATGCGAGGCTCTCCTCGTTGATCGGTATCGGGTGGAGTCACAAAGTTCGGATCACCAGCGTCGATGGCAGGAGAATCAGGTAGAAGGGCGATCGTTTGGGTGGGGCCACCGTTATCCTTTAAACCATCGGGGTCCAGCCGTGGATCAACTCCAAAAATATTGTTTTCGTTAACACCACTAATTTGGTCTGCACCAGTCTCAATCAGGCTACTAACGACATCCAACTTTTCAAATTCATCAAAATCATTGTCATAGATTAAATCAGGGTTTGTATTACCAGCAGTATTATTGGCGATGATTGTGTC
>JBFRWC010000019.1:0-5091 GCA_051439365.1 Leptolyngbyaceae cyanobacterium | reverse complement strand
ATTTTTGAGCAAAACCCTTTGTGGAGTTTACCTCCCTTGCCCATCGTTTTCGATGCCTTTCGACGAATCGACTGGAGCCGCTGGTCTCGACGGTCTATGTCTCTGCCGGGATGAATAAACTCCCGATACATTACAGTGCCGTCATGCGAGACCACCGAAACCGTTGCCGTGGTATTGATGCCTAAATCCACCCCAACCACGCACCCATCACCCGTGCGTTGAGTAGGCTGGCAGTGGAAGGGGACCGATAAGTGACAGGATTTTGAATTGAGGATGAGTGAAGGGCTGGCCATCTGGTTGGTGGCAACTTGGTGGCGATGACCCATTCCCTTGATCCCTAACCGTATCCAAATCCAATCACCTCCCGTGAACACTTTAATCTCCACTGCATCAAACCCATGCAGCTTGTAGCACTGGCCCTTGTACAGGGTTGGGTAACACCCGGCATCTGGGTTCAGGATCGGTGGCTTCGCATCTTTGCGTTTGCGGGACTGACCACTCACCCACTCCCGATACCGGGTGTGAAAACTGGAGACTTGACCCACCGCAAATGCGATCGCCGCTCGACGATAGTAGGACGGGAACTTATAGAAGGCATGGCGAAAGATGGGGTACTTGACCACGGGGTTCTTGGCGGTGATGTGTATCAACCGCTCAACCGCTGGAATCACCGATTGATTGGACAACGGACCCAATGTGACCCAGTGCGTATTCACCACCGTCACCAACCATCGACACAACCTCCGGTACTCCTCCACTGTGACCGATAACAGCACCCGCTGTTCGGCTGTGGGAGTCAGCGTCCAGCGATCGGTGCGAATGAGTTTGGGTGCCTTTTTCAGTAACATGGGTCTATTGTATCCTCTATCCTGGCCTCAGGTTGACTCGAATGGGGCAAGCCAAGGGCATTGAACCCTTTGCTTGCCCTCGTCTTGACTCCACCCTGCTACCGTGAGGATGGAGAGTGCGACGAATTTTGTTCAAAGCGTTATAGTGATGGACATCCATGAATTCTCTTAGTTCTGTCTGATGGTTGTTATTCGTGGCCCCGTATGAACTCTCAATACGTTCCTCAATATGTTTCAGTAGACCGAACTTCCGTGGATGGATTTCTTTAGAATAGGCAGGTAGCTTATGTCATCGACAACCATTGCGCCCGATTTGATCGACCGGGTGATTGGGAATCAACATCAAGACCCCTTTGAGGTGTTGGGACCGCATCAAATTGAGCAAAATGGCATTGTCACTTGGGTGATTCGGGCTTACTTGCCCGATGCTGAGGCGGCTTGGGTGATTCGGCCAGGGGAACGGGAAGAGTACCCGATGGAATCAGTCCATCATCCCCACTTTTTTGAATGTCAGATTAAGGTGGTCGAACTCAGTAACTATCAACTGCGGGTGAAAGAAGAGGGCCATGAGCGGGTATTCTACGACCCTTATGCATTTCGATCGCCCAAGCTCACTGAGTTTGATATTCACCTGTATTCCGAAGGCAGCCACCACCGCATTTATGAGAAATTGGGGGCACATCTGGCCGAAATCGACGGGGTGGCGGGGGTCTATTTTGCAGTGTGGGCACCCAATGCTGACAGTATTAGTATTATTGGCGATTTTAATGGTTGGGATAGTTGCCAAACCCAGATGCGACGGACAACAGGTGGCATCTGGGAGTTATTTGTGCCGGAACTGACTGTGGGCACGATTTATAAGTACGAAATCAAAGATACGGATGGTCAGGTCCACGAGAAGTCAGATCCGTTTGGTTTCCAGCAGGAAATTCGCCCCAAAAATGCGTCGATTGTGGTGGATCTGAATACCTACACCTGGGACGATCAAGATTGGTTGGAACGCCGCCGCAGAGGGGATATGTTGACCCAACCGGTGTCGGTTTATGAGGTGCATTTGGGGTCATGGCTCCACGATGCCGCGTTGGAACCAGCGGTACAGCCTGATGGCAGCTTGGCTCCGGTGGTGCATCCGTCTGGGCTGGATGTAGGGTCGCGGTATCTCACCTATCGGGAATTGAGCGATCGCCTCATTCCCTATGTCAAAGACTTGGGCTTTAACTACATCGAACTTCTACCCATCACCGAGCATCCCTTCGATGGCTCTTGGGGCTATCAAGTCACCGGATATTACGCCTGCACCAGTCGCTACGGCAACCCGGAAGATTTCATGTATTTCGTCGATCAGTGCCATGCCAACGGCATTGGCGTCATTATGGACTGGGTACCGGGTCACTTTGCCAAAGACCCCCACGGTCTCGGTTTATTTGACGGGAGCCACTTGTACGAACATGCCGATCCGCGCAAAGGCGAACACAAGGAATGGGGTACCTACGTCTTTAACTATGGCCGCAACGAAGTCCGTAATTTTCTCTACGCCAATGCGCTCTTCTTCTTTGACAAATACCACATTGACGGCATTCGCGTAGACGCAGTGGCCTCCATGCTCTACCTCAACTACAACCGCAAAGAGGGGGAGTGGGTGCCCAACAAGCACGGAGGGGCCGAAAATATCGAAGCAGCGGATTTCTTGCGGCAAACCAATCACCTGGTTTTTAGCTACTTTCCCGGGACCCTCAGCATTGCTGAAGAGTCTACCTCTTGGCCAATGGTGTCTTGGCCCACTTACGTTGGGGGTTTAGGCTTCAACCTCAAGTGGAACATGGGCTGGATGCACGATATGCTCGACTACTTCAGCATGGATGCTTGGTTTCGCCAGTTTCACCAAAACAATATTACGTTTAGCTTGATGTACGCTTTTAGCGAAAACTTTATGCTGGCCCTGTCCCATGATGAGGTGGTTCACGGCAAGAGCCACATGATTGGCAAAATGCATGGGGACGAATGGCAAAAATTTGCGGGACTGCGCTGTTTGTATGCCTATATGTATGCCCATCCCGGCAAGAAGACATTGTTTATGGGCATGGAATTTGGCCAGTGGAGTGAGTGGAATGTATGGGCGGATTTGGAGTGGCACCTGCTGCAGTACACCCCCCATCAGCAGTTAAAAGCCTTTATCGGTAAGCTCAACGCCATCTATCGCATCGAACCAGCCCTCCACAGTCAGGATTTTTCTGAAAATGGTTTCCAGTGGATTGACTGCAACGACCACCGCCACAGCGTCGTCTCGTTCTTGCGCCGTTCTATCGTTGACCCAGAGAATAACTATGTGGTGGTGGTGTGCAATTTCACGCCCCAACCCCATGCCCACTACCGCGTCGGGGTCCCCCATCACGGCTTTTATGGAGAAATTCTGAACAGTGACGCCGGAGAATTTGGCGGCAGCAATATGGGAAATTTGGGGGGCAAGTGGTCCGATGAGTGGGTCTTTCACAATCAGCCCTATTCCATTGATTTGTGTTTGCCACCTTTAGGAGTTCTGGTGTTGAAATGGGATCTGGAACGGACCCAACGGGCACTAGCTGGAGAGTTTGATCCCTAGGATTCCAAGCTAGCTCATTGGGCATGGCGCAGCCATTCTGGCATATGCCACTCCAGGTTATTTTCTCCACGAGACGCGATAAATCCGTCCTCTTCAACATTAAAGGTTCCGCCCAATAGCTGAGTTAGATACTTTTCCAAGAGTTCCGCAAAACTAGGGGCCAACACTTGATAGCAACAGCCCTCTGGATCAACTTCAATGATTTGACCAGGAGTACCTCCGGGGGCTGGGTCCAAGTCAATGTATCGAAAGACATCACCATTCATGCAGGTTAGTGGAATCCATTGAGGATGAAGCATGAGTGGTTTGACGGTGCCTTCGATATAGATGACATGATTGGCCACTCGGTCTTGCCAAAAGGCGATCGCCTCCATTTCCGGGTCATACACCGCCTGCCCGATTTCTTGGTCGAGTTGATATTGGTCAATGATGGCTTGGCAGGAGAGCAATTGGTTGCCATCTCCGAGGAACGCTAGCCATGTTTCTCCGTCCTCTCCATCATGAAATCGGAGAAATTGCTGAACGTCAGGGGGGAGCGGCAAGCCGATCTCAGCCTCAACAGCGTTGATCTGATCCTCGGAGGCTGGAGGATTCAGATGGGCCAGGGTCTGGGGAGAATGGGTTGCTAGCCAGTTTTTAATGCTTGTCAGTGTCTCTTCCATGTTTCCACCTTAAGTTGTTTGCACTAGTTGTTTGCACTCTGGGTTGCATTGAGGCGCTTGGTGCTGCTGTTGGCCTCATGAATCGGGAATGAACTGGAGGGGCGACCATGATGAGGGTACGGGACAGACAATTCTGTAATGTCAGCAAATAAAAAAACCTCTTTCTTTCAGGTGCGGTAGGATGTAGAGCCGTAAGTCAACTCTACAATTGCTAACATCAAGGGCGTACTGAGCGCCAAGGGGATAAAACTATGTTGAAAGCCTATCATCAACATGTTGCTGAGCGGGAAGCGTTGGGGATTCCGCCCCTGCCTCTGGATGCGGAGCAAACGGCGGCTCTGTGTGAGTTACTAAAATCACCACCTGCGGGGGCAGGGGAAACCTTACTGCATCTGTTGCGCGATCGCGTTCCCCCTGGGGTGGACCCGGCTTCTTATGTGAAAGCATCGTTTTTGACGGCGATCGCCAAGGGTGAGGCCACCAGCCCTCTCGTATCCGCCACAGATGCTGTGGACCTGCTGGGGACGATGATGGGCGGCTACAATGTCCAGTCCCTCATTGACCTACTGCAATCGGACTCCCAAGAATTGGCCAGTCTCGCCGCTGCTGGCCTCAGCAAAACCCTCTTGGTCTACGATGCCTTCAACGATGTGATGGAGTTGGCCAAGACGAACACCTATGCCAAGCAAGTGGTAGACGCTTGGGCCAATGCTGAGTGGTTCACCAGTCGCCCCGCCGTGCCGGAAGCGATTACCGTTACAGTCTTCAAAGTGCCGGGAGAAACCAACACCGATGATCTCTCCCCCGCCCCCCACGCCACCACCCGCCCGGATATTCCCCTCCACTCCCTCGTGATGCTGGAATCGAAAATGGCCGATGCTCACACCACCATTGCCCAACTCAAGGAAAAAGGCCATCCCGTCGCCTATGTGGGGGATGTGGTGGGGACAGGCTCCTCCCGTAAGTCCTGTCTCTTATACAC
>JBFRWC010000018.1:0-16736 GCA_051439365.1 Leptolyngbyaceae cyanobacterium | reverse complement strand
TCTTGAATCTAATGATATCTCCTATAATAGAGGCGATCGCACAATCTACATTAGGCAGCAGCATTAGCTTACGGATAAACCATGACTGCATTACTCGCAGAAGCATTCAAGAAAGCACAGACCTTACCCGAACACCTTCAGGATGAAATTGCCCAACAACTGCTTGAAGACATTGAAAGTGAGAGCCAATGGCAGCAGACCCTCACTCAACCCCAACCCTCATTATTAGACGAACTAGCACGACAAGCATTACAGGAATCTCAGGATAGCAAAACTACGATAAGTGGATTCGATGAGCTATGAAATCCGAACTCACTGATAGTTTTATTAAGTGCTTTACCAAATTACCAGAGCGAGTGCAGCAAACAGCCCGAAAGAACTATAAGCTATGGAAGCAAGATCCTTCTCATCCCAGCCTGGAGTTTAAGAAGCTGAAAACTAGAGAAACGGTTTATTCAGTTAGAGCAGGAATTGGCTGGCGTGCTGTTGGTGCCGTGAAAAACGATGACACAATTGTCTGGTTTTGGATTGGCTCTCATAGTGAATACGATAAATTACTGAAGCGGTTGTAGCTGAGAAACAATCATATTCAAATCAATCGACGTTAGACATCGAAAGTTGCCTAGGTTGGGCTTTTCAGGAGTTTTGTCAGGCAGACAGGTGCCAAACGCGATTCGCCACTTGGTAGGGATGCCGGGTACCGCCATCCTTACACTGGGAGACCAACACTTGTTCAGACACGGTTTCTCGTAAGAACATCACCACTTGATACACAAATCTTACTATCGCTTACCCTGCACCGCTTCCACTGCGGCCCTCGCATTCACCAGACCCCGCCCAAAGAAATAAGCTTCTGCGGAAACCGGGTCAGCAATGGGAAATACACCTGTGGGTCTCAGGAAGGGAAAATCACCAGCCGTACCAAACCCGATCGCTGCTTGCAGCCGATACTGATTTCCATCAGCCTGAGACACCAACAGGCTCTCATGGGTGGCGGACTGTTCTAACAAGTGGACCAGTTGTCACGACTGAGGCGGCGGTGGGGGCCCTCGCCTTTCATCAAGGCGACAACGCCAGAGATAGCAGGGGCGGCAAAGGAAGGACCCTGTACCTGTACGTAGTCCCCAAGGGGATCGACGGCGTATCCCCAGCGAGTATCAGGGATATCCAACCCAGACCAGAGAGCGGAGATCCCGGTACCGCCTGTGGTCAAAATGCCTTGGTTGGCAGTCAAGCTGGTTTCACCACCGGGGGCCACTACGTCTAACCCCGTACCAAAGGTACTGTAGGGCGATCGCCTACCTCGAACTCTTCTCCGACATCGTGGCCGCGATCGCCCTGAAGGATCTGGAAGGATTCGATCGCATCTGGGTGATTACTTGGCTTCATTCCAACAAGTACTGGAATCCTACGGTACAGCCTCCCCGTGGTCCTAAGGTGAAACGAGGTACTTGGCCCCCGTGCGCCCCACTATCCCAATCCCCTTGGTCTGAGTGCCATCACTGGCATCATCTATAGGCGCCAACTGATTCACTCTACTAGTGTAATATTTGGTTAACCTGTGTTTCTCTGACAAAACTTTGTCTTATCTTGAGATGAAACACTAAAGAAGTGGAGGAAGAAATGCCCCATTCTGACTTTCTGAGTTTACAAATAAGTATTGATGAAGTTACACGCGCTTGTAACTTGGACAAAACATCTCTAACGTATATAACTCGTCCACGCAATAAGGTAGAGGAATTTCTCGCATTGGGATTTTCAGGTAGCATCTTCGCAGGAATTGTCCCTGTGCTAATAGCAGCCTTTGGGTTCAATCGCTCTTCCCTTATCTTGCTAGTGCTCTCAATCCTGTGTGCCACCATATTGTATTTTATCACAATGGCTTTTCTTTTCCGGGTGAACGAGAAAAGTGTTCAGGGCAGGGAGAAGATGTTCAAGCATGTAATCAGGCTTAAGCAAGCAGTACAAAATTTTAACTCGTTGCTGGAAGGGATTGCTGCTTTAGATGAGGCACAACGCTCAGGTAGTAGAAACAGATTACAAAGTCGGGAAAAACTGATGGATCTGTTAACAGTTGTGAGAGCTGATTTACTTTGTGCTTTCAAGATTGACAAAGTTTTCAGGGAGAATCCTAATTTAAGCACCAGTAGTTTTAGTGCGAACAGCTTTCCCCTTGAGTTAGACCCTCTAAAGCTTACCCAACTGAGCGAAGAGTCAAGTGATTATGGGCGACTATTTGATGAGGCACTCCAACTTGGTCTGAGTGTTCAGGAGGAAGTCCAACGCCTTCAACAAGAGCGAAATTGAATAAAAGGTTGCCCAGTGTCTTCGTGGGATTTGGGTTGTGATGCGGCAAGCTGATCAGCTATCAATGGTACTTGCTTAACGGTAAGTTGTTGTCCAGCACCCCGGCTTCAAGAAGTCGAGGTGCTAAAGCTGGTTGACTGACAAAAATTGGGGCTTGGGCGCGGAAACCGCTCCCCTACAAGGGATTGGGATAATGTAGGAGGCAGGTCTCCTGACCCAAGGCAGGGACAAGGTTTTAGGCAGTTTTGTCAGTCAATCAGGTGCTAAAGTCAGCATGGCGATCTGGATCGTTTATGCGTTTCATTCTTTTGACCACCCCGATTGGGTGTTAACCGCAATGAGGCGGATCTTGAACTCTGGAGGGTGAGTCATTATCTTGGATTGATGCCGGGATTTTCTCGTTTGTCAGTTGTGTGACTGGGTGCTGGGTTGGATTGATCCTGGACATCAGCGGTGCTACACCGAAGCAGAACTCCATGACTGGCGACAAACTACAGGGTTTCAAAGGTAGCGATCGCAGTGGCTGCGGTTTGGGTTGATTTGGGAACCCATATTTGGCCAAGAGGACCGTAAAATTAGATCAGGCTTACTTTTTGTAAACTTGTCAATCGAGATTGGCACTTCAGCGTACCTACCGTCTAAATCTAGAGAGGATGTTCCATGAAATATGTGATCGGTTTAATCAGCCTTTTATTTGTCCTGGGCTGGGGGTTGTTCACTACACCTACAGCTTGGGCTGCACCCCAGTCCTCGGCTCCAGAGGATGCTTACGCTTATATCGTCCAACCCACGGAGGGTGATACCGTGCCCCAAACCTTTGCCGTCAAGTTTGGGTTGTCTGGAATGGGTGTTGCGCCTGCCGGAGTGAATGTTGATGGCACAGGACATCATCACTTGCTGATTGACTTAGATGAACTACCCAATCTAACTCAACCCCTCCCAGCTACTCAGAACATTAAGCACTTTGGTGGTGGGCAAACTGAAACAACGTTAACTCTCCCTCCCGGTCCTCACACCTTACAACTCCTACTTGGGAACTACGTTCATGTACCCCATCAGCAACCTGTGTTGTCTGAGCCAATTCACATCACTGTGCAATGACATTGTTGGTTTCGGTGCCTGCACCCTGCTATTTGTGAGGTGCAGCCGTGTCTACAGCTATGACGATAGGCAACCAAGGGATTTAGACATGCAGAGTAGGGAAAACTCGCCATCGTTTGACCATGTTTTCTTCCCACACTCGCGCTACTCTGTTAAAAGATACTATTCTGAACATATTGCCGTGATATCGGGCAGGCTGCGACCTAGCAGACCTGTTTTTTTACAAGCGAGGCTGTAAGGAGACTATGACTTCACCCATCAAAGCTATCCAAGCTCCCTATGGCGGTGGCGGAGATGCTTTCTATCGCACTCCCCCGCCTGACCTTCCCTCGTTGCTACTCAAGGAGCGGATCGTTTATCTGGGACTTCCCCTCTTCTCATCGGATGATGCTAAGCGTCAACTGGGCTTGGATGTAACCAAGCTGATCATTGCCCAGCTTCTCTATCTCCAGTTTGATAGCGCAGAAAAGCCGATCTTCTTTTATATCAACTCCACTGGAACGTCCTGGTATACCGGGGATGCGGTGGGCTATGAAACGGAGGCTTTTGCCATCTGCGATACCATCAATTACATCAAGCCTCCCGTTCATACCATTTGTATCGGGCAGGCGATGGGGACAGCAGCGATGATTTTGGCCTCAGGAACAAAAGGCTACCGGGCTAGTCTGCCCCATGCCACCATTGTGTTGAATCAGCCCAAGAGTGGTGCCCAAGGACAGGCCACCGACATCCAGATTCGTGCTAAAGAGGTGCTGGATAACCGACGGGCGATGTTCGATATTTTCTCCGATACGACGGGACAGCCTGTGGAAAAGCTGATGAAAGATAGCGATCGCATGTTCTATATGAATCCCGAAGAAGCCAAAGAATACGGCCTCATCGATCGCGTCTTGGAAAGCACTAAGGATCTGCCCCAACCCATTGCCGCCTTGACGTAAACCTTATCATCCAGTTGCCAAGCCTATGTCCGTTGATCCTCTTCTCCGGGTTCCGTACAACATTCCCGGCAGTCCTAACTGGCAATGGGTGAACATTTACACCCGTTTAAGCCAGGAGCGGATTATCTTCCTGAATCAACCGTTGACGATGGGAGTTGCCAATTCCATTGTCTCTCGGCTTCTTTATCTCGATGCTGAAGATCCCAGCAAGCCCATCTACATGTATGTCAATTCCTTCGGTGACCCAGTGGAGTTGGGTATGGCTAATATGTCATCGGGTATGACCTCTATCATGTCTGGGCTGTCAATCTATGACACGATGCGGCACATCAAGTCGGAGATGGTGACCATTTGTCTAGGGCAAGCGGTGGGTATCTCAGCCATGTTGTTATCGTCAGGGACGAAGGGAAAGCGTGCCAGTCTGCCCCATGCGTCCATCGCGCTGAATCAGCCTCCGAATCTCACGCAAGGGCAAGCCACGGATATTCAGGTGGGTGCCCAAGAAATGGTCGCCAAGCGAACGACCGTGCTGGAGATTCTGTCTCAGAATACGGGGCAGACGGTGGAAAAGTTAGCTCAAGACATGGGTCGGACGTTCTATATGACGGCTCAAGAAGCGTTGGACTATGGCCTAGTGGATCAGGTATTGGGCAAAGCGACGGCACCAACGGCGACGGTTGCCCGTTGAGACTCCCCAGCCCGTATTTCAACCGTGGTATCAATTTATTTTCTTTGTTGTTTGATTTCTGTCGTTTAGATTAACGGTATTGCTCTATGCCTATTGGTACTCCCAGTGTTCCCTATCGTTTGCCCGGTGGTCAGTACGAACAGTGGATTAATATTTATGAGCGGTTGTTCCGTGAGCGGATCATCTTCTTAGCTGAAGAGGTGAATGATGCGATCGCCAATGCCATCGTAGCTTACATGCTCTACCTCGACTCCGAAGACCCGGGTAAGCCGATTTACTTGTATATCAACTCTCCTGGTGGTTCCGTCACAGCGGGGATGGCTATGTACGACACCATGCGGCACATCAAGTCAGAAGTGGTGACTATTTGTGTTGGCTTGGCTGCGTCTATGGGTGCTTTCTTGCTGACGGCTGGAACTAAGGGTAAGCGGCTTGCCCTGCCCCACTCTCGGATCATGATTCACCAGCCATTAGGTGGTGTAGGCCGGAGTCAGGCCACCGATATCGAAATTGAAGCCAATCACATTTTGCGAATTCGACGGGAGTTGAATGAACTGATGGCGGAACATACAGGCCAAGCGGTAGAGCAAATCGAGAAAGACACTGACCGTGACAACTTTATGTCGGCTCAGGAAGCGATGGAGTACGGTCTGATTGACCAAGTGATTGAGAGCCACGCGGTTACCTAGCCCATCGTCAAATAAGATGCCATGAAGGTCGTTGCGATCGCGCACCGTTGCGATCGCGTACCGTGTGGTCGTGACTTTGATGCTAGCTAGAGTTGTGATCGCAAACTTTAATAGAATTACCCGATTCAGCTAAATCGCTTGATGGCAGAATGAAGCAAGTTCTGCCATTTTTATCGGTGTCGAGGCAGGGTTAACCGTTTGACGACGGTGGTGGCAATGGCACGGTGAATCAGACTGGAATGGACTTGGTCAACTGTTACCATGTGTTGGGATTACAACCGGGAGCTTCCTTTGCAGACGTGAAGGCGGCTTATCGTCGTTTGGCGCGTCACTACCATCCCGATGTCAATCCGGATAACGTGGAGTGGGCCAATCAACATTTTATTGAGGTCACGGAAGCGTACCAATTTATTTTCCAGCTCGGTGAGGCTGCTGCCGCCAAGAAGCTCAAACGCGATCGCGCTCCAGCATCCTCTCCAACTCCGTCGCCATCCCAGCCTGTCCGAGTTAAGGTGCATCGTCCGCCGCCCACGGTGCAATCCAATCCCCAGCTATCGGAAATGGACAATCGGCTCAAGCAGCAGTCCTATAGCCAGCTTCAGGTATTTCTCAAAGATCAGCGGTTTCCCAGAGCGATCGCCTTGGTGGAAGGCCTGGCCCAACGGATTCCCGATGATCCAGAAGTGCAGCAGTGGCAGGCAATTACCTATCAGCAGTGGGCACGGTATCTTGCCGAGCAGAAGGACTATCACAAAGCGCGGATTTACCTCAAGAAAGCTCTGAAAGCGAACCCCCATAACCGTCGCTTGTGGACGGAGGTGAAGCAAGATTTTCAGCGCATTGAGCAAGCCATCGTACGTGGACGGTAAACTTAAATAACCCCAAAAAACACTGACTTAATTTGAAGAACACCCGGTAGGAAGCCTGTGACTCCATCAACGTTGCCCACGATCAAATTTCTGAAACAGCCGACCTCGATGGCGTGGGTCGAGCAGGCGATCGCCAATCTCGACACCGTATTATTGGACCATTCCCACTGTGAGCGTAAGGCTGCTAGTGCGGCACTCAATTTCATGTTTCGCTATCCAGCCCACACTAAATTGGTGCGGCAATTAACGGCGATCGCCAAAGAGGAATTAGAGCACTTTGAATTGGTCAACCAATGGCTAGAGCGCCGGGGAATTCCCCTCGCTCCCCTCAATGCCCCTCCCTATGGAGCAGGACTCAAAGCCGAAGTCCGTCGTCAAGAACCAGAGCGATTCTTGGATTCCTTGTTAATGTGTGCGCTCATTGAAGCTCGTAGCCATGAGCGACTGGGGTTGCTGGGGTTACACTGTCCCGACCCAGAACTCGCAACATTTTATCGAGGATTGATGGCCTCGGAGGCCCGTCACTACGGAGTTTACTGGACATTAGCCATTGATGACTTTGGCCAGAAAACCGTTAATCAGCGCTTAGACGAACTTGCTACTGTGGAAAGCCACATTTTAGCGACGCTGCATCCTGAACCTCGTGTCCATAGTTAGTCAGAAAAACTCACAACAGGAAGACTAGAAATTATCGCTGGATTCCAGGGAACCCTCAGTGGCAACGTTGTAAGTAAAGCTAAAGGTCGCCCAGCACTCAACGCTGAGGTGGTAGCGATCGCCCGGAATATCGAGACCCAAATCAGCCAGAGCGGGTTGGCTAGCATTGTGCAGGTCTGTCACGATGGCTTGTACAATCGGCAGTGGAGACGATAAGGTCTGAGGGCGATTCATCATGTCTACAGATGGGACGAGCTTCGATAGCGCGGCCATTGTTGTCGTGAATGGTGCACAGCTCATGACCGCGTAAACAGTCGCTACTCCCAAAGAATTACTCACTGTCCAGGGAAAGTTGGTGCTGGGGGATGGGACGGTTGTAATCGTTTGGGCGGAAATAACCCCATTCAGAGCAGATGACTCATCTGGATTTTCCGTGCCTGACGGGTGTAAAACAGTCAGGGTTCCTCGGCTATCAATATTGAGTAAGATCCCGTAGAGGGGGCGATCGCTGTAATTTTGCAGCCGGCATTGAATTTGATCCCCTACCAAAAGCGTCGGGCGGTCTGCCTCTTCCTGCTGGGGGGCAATGGGCAAGAAAGTGGGTACGTTCCAAATTGCACGGGCAGTATACTGTTGGCCCACCTGACGAGCAGAGGGAGCAACGGTTTCTAACGTCACTCGACTTCCTAGCCGTGAGCTACCGTGATTAACCGTAAGCTGTAACCACTTCTCAGCCAATAAGTGTGAAAACTGAGGGGACACCCGTCGAATGGCGGTTTTGACGGCTTCCTCAGTTGGGCTGACAGTTCCAGGAATCAAGTTACGACCGGGGTGGAATAAACCATACATTTGTGACATCGCCATCTCGCTGCCCAAAGAGCCGACCCTACCTGCCTCAGAGCCGCGATCCGATGCGGGTGCCGAGGGAAACGGCAGCGTTGAACTATCGGTAGCTCTGATTTTATCGAAGATGCAATCAACCTGCTGTTCTCCAGTTCCTGTGGATCGGATATCTGCGATGGAGGACAGCGCACTGGTCGCATCAACTCGCTCAATCCGCTCTAATTCATTGCCTAAGGCCACAACCAAGTCCATGTCCTGTGGAATCACCCGCACGACCTCATGGACGAGCATTCCTGGTGTCACCGGGTCAGTGGTGTGTTCTAGGGGTTGGGTATTAGCGGGGACGAAAGCGTCGGCTTTGGCAACTAACCCAGCGTGCGATCGCACTTGGCCCCAATTCTCGGATGGGATTCCGGTCGCTGATAGAAACCTGACGTAGGAAAAAGAGAGGCAGTGCTGCAAGACCAATGCAGGAAGACCACCCATCCACAGGTCCAGATGCCGTTGCTGGGTATCGACGTTACAAATCACTCCCTCTGCACTCTGGTCGGTGTTGGTCGGGGATAGGAGATTAAATTTTTTCGTGGACGCACCAAGAGTGGTGATGTCTGATCCGGTCATTAAGGGGCGGTACTGACTGCCGATTAGCTTTTCCACATGCCCCACGACCTGGCCTATTTCCTTATTCACGGCTAACGCTGGTGTTTCCCACCAGAGCCGTTGAGTAAAGCTATGGGTTAGCAATCCAGCCGTGAACCCCCCTAGTGGGGCCTCGGTTGCCACGCCATGACCATCTGCTGCAGTAATTAGCAATCCTGGCCACGCACCAAGAGAGGAAAGCTGGCTTGCGTCTCCACTTTGGCTATTATGGCTAGACTGCTGGTATTCAAATTGCTCAAAGACGTGATCAGGGAGGATGCCTTGGGGAATCGTGAGGCGCGATCGCACCCGGAAGTTACCGAGAAATGCTGTTGGGGCACTATACCCAAAATCAAGAAGAGAGACGATTTGGCGGGTTGGTAACGCCCCTAAGAGTAAGGCAATCGTTGATAGTAGGAGGTCATCGCTAGCGGTCGTCTCATTGCGCGATTGGTTGACTTGCCCATCGATCGGCACGAACGTCGGTTGGATCTCACTCAGGCCAAGAGTTGGAAAGGCCGCTTGGGTTTCGGGGTCGAGTTGAATATAACTCCCCAGGCCACTGCAATGGAACAAGACCACATCGTGGTGACTAACCTGCCCTAACAAGTGCTCCTGAAAGGCGGCTTCAATGGCGCTACGGGTTGCTTGTTTATCTTGTAAAACCAGAATATTGCTGCGATTAAACCCGAAACGAGCGACCAATAACTCCTTGACCAGTTCAACATCTGTAATTGCCCCAGATAGATCGGGATTGTGCTGAGGCGATCGCCCAAACACATTGTCAGGGTAATGATTAATGCCGATCAGTAACGCTAGTTTGCGGGAGGTAGGGGTCGCAAGCACTCGTTGAGAGCGGCGTGTCAACAGTGATAACCCCATTTGACTCAGACTCACACTGGTTAAGGCCAGTGATGCCTGCTGCAAGAGTGCTCGTCGCGTTAAACTCACCGAATACTCCCTACCTCCACAGTGACGATCGCTACGATTGTTTCATCGCCCGTGCCAATTCAGCCGCTACCTCAGGCCGAGAAAACTGAGGGGGTGGAAGTTCACCTTGGCGCAACATGGCGCGGACCTTAGTGCCGGACAAATGAATTCGGTCTTCGGGGCCACTGGGACTCGTTTTGCTGGTGGCCATGCCTTCGGTCTTCTTACAGTAGAAGGCGTGCTCAAACTTCATCGGTGTAATCCCAAGGGTAGCGGGATCAAACTCATCAAAGATGTACTGAGCATCATAGGTGCCGTAGTAATCACCGACACCCGCATGGTCACGACCCACAATGAAATGAGTACAACCATAGTTCTTCCGGATGAGCGCATGGAAAATGGCCTCACGAGGACCAGCGTACCGCATTGCGGACGGATTAATGGCTAAAATTACCCGATCTTGGGGAAAGTAATTTTCCATCATGATTTCATAACACCGCATCCGTACATCGGCGGGGATATCATCGCTCTTGGTGGCCCCAACCAAAGGATGCAAGAACAGGCCATCCACAGTCTCTAGGGCACACTTCTGAATGTACTCGTGGGCACGGTGGATCGGGTTACGGGTTTGGAAGCCAACGACGGTTTTCCACCCTCGCTCTGCGAAGAGGGCGCGGGAGGCAGCGGGATCAATTTGATACTTGGGGAACAACGGGTGAGGCTGGCGTTCTAGCAAGTACACTGGACCTGCTAAGTTGATTGCTCCTTGGTCGTAGACGACTTTTACACCAGGGTGAGCTTCTTCGTCGGTGCGATAGACGTTGATGGCCTCTTTCTTCTTGTCGTAGTCGTACTTTTCGGTCAGTTCCAGCACGCCCACGAATTCGCCATTTTGATCATCCAGGCGAATCAAGCTGCCTTCAGTCAGAGCAGCGGCTTCTTCTTCGGTCACAGAGAGGGTGACAGGGACGGCCCAAGGTAGACCATTGGACAGGTGCATCGATTCCACGACTGAGAGATAATCAGCCTTTTCCATGAAGCCTGTGAGGGGGCTGAAGCCACCGATGGCAATCATCTCTAGGTCTGAGGTGGCGCGTTGATCCAGAGTCAACCGGGGGAGGCTGTCTGCTTTCGACAAAAACTCGGCCTTCTGCTCAGGGGTTGCAATCCGATTGATCAAGGTGCCGCCATGAGGGGCAATGAGTTCTGATACTTTAGTCAAAGCTGTCTCCTAAAAATAATATTTGTGTCTAGATAGCTACAATAAGTGGCTGCTGTAGAGTCACCTACACTGGATCCGAGAAACACGGGTGATAACCAGGTTCTCGACCACATCCTAGTACGTCCTCGACATGGAGCCATCTTTCCCCTTTATAGCATCATACTTTCTTTATTTTTTCATTCTTGATTCTAAAGCCTGGATAAGTTTCCTTGGCGCGACGTAGGGTTTTGAGTTAAGCCTCCGGAGTCAACGGTTCGATCAGTCCACCACCGAGTAAACGATCGCCCTCGTACCACACGGCAGCTTGGCCGGGGGTAATACTAAATTGCGGTTCATCAAATTGAATCTTGACCCGTCGGGCAGATTCGTCCAGGGGAATCACTGTGGCGGGAGCAGGAGCGGAACGGTAGCGAATTTGGACTTCGGCTTGGATGGGAGCTGTGGGTGGGGCCATTGAGACCCAGTTAACCCGGTGAGCGGTGCATTCGGGATAAAAGGCACTTTGGCGATCGCCCACTACCACCTGATTCCGACCCACATCCAATTTGATGACATAAAGGGGATGGGGCGCAGCAATGCCCAAGCCCCGCCGCTGACCGATGGTGTAATTGTGAATGCCGTTGTGTTGGCCCAAGATGGTGCCAGCGGTATCCACGATATCCCCTGGTTTGGGAGCTAGATATTGCTGCAAAAAATCTTGCATGGTGCCGTGTGCTTCCACCAGGCAAAGGTCTTGGCTTTCTGGCTTCTCGGCGGTGTGTAAATTAAGCTGACTGGCCACTCGCCGCGTTTCGTCCTTGGTTTGATTGCCCAAGGGAAATTGGGTATGGGCCAAGACCGCTTGGGTGAGGTCGTAGAGAAAATAAGACTGATCTTTGTGGCGATCGACCGCTCGCAGGAGATGGTAGCGATCGCTCGACTCATCGTACTGAATTCGGGCATAGTGGCCCGTAGCAATGGTGTCAATTCCCAATTCAGTGCGGGCATGGTGGAGCATCGGCCCAAATTTAACCGCTCGGTTGCACTGGGAACAAGGCAACGGCGTGATTCCTGTGCCATAGCCCTCCACTAGATAATCCACAATCTGACTCTGGAACACCTCTCGACTATCGACAACGTGATAGGGAATACCGAGGTCTTCACATAGCTTGGCCGCATCCACCATCCCTTCTGAGCAACACTGGCCCTTACCCTTCATCAGCCAAAGGGTTAAGCCCACAACGTCATACCCTTGGTGATGGAGGGTAGCGGCAGTAACGGAGCTATCGACACCACCCGACAGTCCCACAACGATTTTGTTCATATCTGACTTTTGGCTCAGCGACATCAGCGACAAGACACTCCATTGGCTCTGCATGAAGAGACTTGAAGAAGACGTGCAATTTCTGGGCTTCTCTGCATCTCCAGGGTAACATTTACGGTCAAAGCCTTGGGGCCGGTCTAGCGAGTTTTGCGGTTATCCTGAGGTTCAAAATACTGATTGCTCTCTATTTACCTCAATCAAACTTATGTTGACTCAAGCCTTTTTTAGCCAAAGTCCCCGATCGAAGATAGCACGTCAGCCCCTAATTTCAACGCGATCGCGCCCGTTTTTGCGACCCCGGTTGCTGAGTTGGGGGGTGGGCAGCTTGGTGGTGTTGACGGTAGCTCCAGCTTTCGGTATGACTCGATCATCCAATGTCACCGAGAACCCCACCTCGAATCAGGTCTTAGCCCAGCGAGTCGTCGATCGATTACCTCCGCCCCCGATGATTCCAGAGTAGCGATCGCCCTCTCCGCAAGACACGGTCCCGATGGGAAGCGGGGCCACTGACGAGGAGGGGGGAGAACTCTACATGGTATATGTCAATGGTGATAGTCCCCTGTTGCTGGAGCAAGTGCAGCAGGTGGAACCCTCAGCTACCATTCAGCCTTTTGAGGGACAAACCGTGATTTTGGTGGGAATGTTCGATCGCTCCAGCGCCGCTAATCAGCAAGTCGAGCAGTTGGAGGTGCGGGGGATTCAAGCGGATGTCGCCTCCGTATCCCGTGTGGTCCTGACTCCTAGCCCCAACCCTCCCGCCGTGGCTTCAGTTCCCTTACCCCCTGCTGACCCCTTGACCGCCTTACCCCCTGCCAGTCCTAATCCGGTTCCTGCCGTTCCCACTGTCACCTTGCCGCCAGCCATGAATTCGGCTCCCCCAGCCCTAATTCCTGAACCTGCGCCTCCATCTGCCTCTTTGGTACAAACTGCCGTGCTAAGTGATGATTCTGACAGTGATGGGGCTTACTATGTGGTGATTCCGGGCCGCAGATCCACCTTGGCGGCGATGCGTGAACAGGTGATGTTGCTAGGAGCTATCCCCACCGCTGTAATGCCCCGCGATCGCCCCATTGGTCCCCATCTACTGGTCGGCCCTTTTGTGGATCAATCAGCAGCCTCTCGCTGGAATGAATTTTTCCGAGATTTTGATATGGACGCACGGGTGTACTACAAGCGATAGTGATGGAGTAGGAGTGTGATGGATCGGGGGCGTTGCTTTCCTCGTTCTTCGTTTCTCGTTCTTCGTTCTTTTCAACATACGGTGAGGTAATGGTTCAAGAGCTGGCGATCGCAGATGACATTTTATACCCTGATTCTGATGGGATGCCGATGGCTGATCATACGCTGCAATATGACTGGATTGTGCGCTTGGTTGGGACTCTGAGGCAACTGTTTAAGGGGCAAACGGTTTTTGTGGCGGGGGATTTACTTTGGTATCCGGTGAAGGTGAACCAGCCCCCGGCTCCGGCTCAAGCTCCGGATGCGATGGTGGTGTTTGGTCGGCCTCCGGGCGATCGCGGCAGCTACAAGCAGTGGCAAGAGGACAACATTGCCCCCCAAGTCGTGTTTGAGATTCTCTCGCCCAGCAATACCTCCATTCGGATGATGGAAAAGCAAGCATTCTACTTGAACTGTTTGACGATGGCTTAGCAGTGTTCTATCCCAATGGCGAAGAATTTAAGCTGATGGAAGATTATATGGATGAGCGGGATCAATTGGCTCAAGAACGGGATTTGGCCCAACAGGAACGCGATCGCGCCTTTGCCAAACTACGAGAACTCGGCATTGACCCCGAAGAATTGTGATGGAGTGATGGGGTAATGGAGTGGGGGAGTTAGAGAGCGTTGAATTTTGAATATGGGGAAGGGTTATGGGGGACGGTGTTCAAAAGTTTGCAGGAACTTAACTCAAAACTAAGCACTCAAAACTAAGCACTCAAAACCAGGCACTCATCACTAAGCACTTATGAAACCCCAACAGCGATCGCCCCTCATTCAACAAACCGTCGTCACTGCTGAAGAAATGCAAGCGATCGAGTCTCGTATCTTTGCAGCGGGAATGCCCGTCACCGCTTTGATGGAGAAAGTGGCGGGGCGAATTACCACTAAAATTTGTCACCTCTATCCATTGTCAGCGGAGTGTCAACGGGTCGGGGTGTTGGTGGGACCGGGGCACAATGGCGGGGATGCGCTGGTGGTGGCCCGTGAACTGTATTTTCGAGGATACGAAGTCTGCTGCTATCAGCCGTTCCAGAAAGTGAAGGAGTTGACGGCGACTCATGGTCAGTATGCGGCTAGTTTGGGGATGCCGTTTGTTGAGGAGATTACCAGCCTGGGTGATTGTGATCTGCTGATTGATGGATTGTTTGGTTTTGGCCTGAGTCGGGATCTGGGGGGGGCAGTATTGGTGGCGATCGCCACCCTTAACCAATGGCAGATCCCGATCGTCAGCATTGACCTACCCTCTGGCATCCACACCGACACTGGAGCGGTGATGGGCATAGCGGTGAATGCCACTCACACCCTTTGTCTGGGGCTATGGAAACGGGCGTTTTTACAGGATCAGGCGTTGCCCCATGTTGGTCAGGCCCACTTAATTGATTTTGATATTCCCTTGGCAGATATTACGGCGGTCCTGGGAACTGATCCGGCGATTCGGCGACTCACTCCTGCAATGGCGACTCAAAATCTACCCTTGCCGCGATCGCCCATCACCCACAAATACAAGGAAGGTCATGCTCTGCTGATCTGTGGCTCACAACGGTACATGGGGGCGGCAATTCTAGCCGGATTGGCGGCACGGGCCAGCGGAGTAGGGATGCTCTCCATTGCGGTTCCCGCAGAATTAAAATTGGCGATCGCTCTCCGGATTCCTGATGCGGTGATCATTGCCTGTCCTGAAACCGAGTCCGGCGCGATCGCCCAGTTGCCGGATTTTGTGGCGTTAGGGAAATATGATGCGATCGCCTGTGGTCCGGGGCTAACTCTGGAAGCGACTCCCGTGGTCCAGACCGTCTTAGATAGCTCGGCTCCCCTGTTACTGGATGCCGATGGCTTGAATGGGTTGGCGACAATTGGGGTGGAGGCGATCGCCAAGCGTCCGGCACCTACTGTGATTACGCCACACTTGGGGGAATTTCGGCGGTTATTTCCAGCATTGGGCGAGGAATTAGGGCAGGGGGGCGATCGCATCACTATCGCTCAAACTGCAGCTCAGCAAAGTGGAGCCATTCTGGTGTTAAAAGGAGCACGGACGGTGATTGCGTCTCCGAGGGATCGGGTGTGGATTAATCCAGAGAGTAGTCCAGCCTTGGCTCGGGGGGGGAGTGGTGATGTGTTGACGGGAGTGATGGTGGGATTAATGGCCCAGGCGATCGCCCAGGGAATCGCCCGTCGCTCCACCTCTGGGAATGCCAACAGCCACACATTATCAATTGAACTGATGGTGGCAACAGCGGTGTGGTGGCACGCTCAAGCTGGGATCAACGCCAGTCAGCAGCGAGGGGAACTGGGAGTAGATGCGGAAACTTTGAGCCAATTTCTGCTTTTTCCTCAAGATAAAACCATTGTTTAATCTTGACTCCGTAACGTTTCTTCTTTATCGTCTTTGCTGCTCCAGTTTTCGAGTAGGATGCTTGTGGCTATTTTAAATTTGAATTTATCCTCTCGGAACCACAGAAAAGGAGGTTCGCGAATGGCTATTCCCACCAAACGTATCGGGATGTGGACCTGTCCACGTTGTCTTTCAACGGTTTTATTGCGCTCTTGGAGTAATCGTCCTGATACGTTTGTTCAAGATGAACCCTTTTACCCTCATTTTCTCACGGTTTCCGATCGCCAAGATCCAGGTAGAGAGGCGGTCCTTAAGCACTATGAAACTGACTGGAAGAAGATTGTGGAGCAGTTGATTCATGGAGAAATTCCGGATCAAAAGTCCATTTATTATCAAAAATTTATAGTGTGTCGTCTCTTCCCCCATATTGATCTTGACTGGGTTGCTGAGTTAACCAATTGCTTTCTCATTCGTGAACCCCAAGAGATGATTTTGTCCTATCTCAAACTCTGGCCGAACCCAACATTGGAAAACTTAGGAACCTTAAGACTGCGCCAATTATTTTATACCGTTCGTGATACGTTAGGCACCATTCCACCTGTTATTGATGCTCGTGATCTCCAAAGCAATCCACGACAAACATTATCCTTGCTTTGTGCAGCTGTTGGGGTTGAATTTACCGAGGATATGTTGCATTGGCCCCCAGGAGACCCAACAGACGATATTTGGTCCCAATACCAATGGTATGACACAGTAAGGCAGTCAACCACGTTTCAGACTTATACTCCTAAAACTGAAAAAGTTCCTGACCAGTTCTCGGATTTATTGGCCCAATGTAATGAAGTCTACCGGGAATTATACCAATATCGTTTGGGATAAGCTGATTGCCATTTAATTTGCGTGGCGGTTACCCCCCACCGGCGGGGGTGAGCCCCCAAAAAAAGCAAAAAAAAAAATTTTTATGTTTATAAATTATTTAAATTGATTTGGGAAATTTT
>JBFRWC010000017.1:0-6741 GCA_051439365.1 Leptolyngbyaceae cyanobacterium | reverse complement strand
GGTATACAACTCTTCATTAACTATCTATCATCTTGGCCTTTAAATTGCGGTGGCTGAACCCCGCCGCGGGGGGGTTCCACCCACCAAAATACGCAAACTAAAATGGTTTTAGCTTACCATTGAGAGTTAGATGGCGATCGCCCTTTTCAGCCCCGCCATACTAAAGTCTAATCACACTGAAGATTAGTCACACGAAAGACTAATCCCGCTGGCTCATTAAGAAAAGCTGAATGAAGTTGAGGACGGCATACAAAGCTGTGGCCACATAGGTCCAAGCTGCTGCCTGTAACACTGCCCGTGCGCCCCTATTTTCCTCACCCTGCAAGATGCCAAATTCGTCAATCAACTTGAGTGCCCGATGGGACGCATCAAATTCCACCGGGAGAGTGACAATGTGGAAGGCGATCGCCGCCCCAAACAAAATCAATCCCAACGTTGCTAATTGAGGCAAGGCAGCAAAGAAGAAGCTCGCCATCACTAACATTGGACCCAACTGAGAACCCAGATTTGCCGCTGGAACCAGGCTGGCCCGTAGATTCATGAACTTGTACGCTTGCACATCCTGTAAAACGTGGCCGCATTCGTGGGCTGCCACCGCCGCAGCCGCCAACGAGGTCGAGTTGTAAATGCCTTCGGAGAGCCGTACTGTTTTGGCTGAGGGATCATAGTGGTCTGTCAACTCTCCAGCAACAGGTTCTACCGTGACATCGTAAACTCCCATTCTGTCCAAGATCGTTTTGGCTACTTGTGCCCCGGTCATCCCCATCGTGGAAGAAACTTGGGAATAGCGCTTATAGGTACCTTTCACCTGGCTCTGTGCCCAGAACATCAGCAACATGCCAGGAATGACAATCCAAAAGTAGGGAAAAAACATTCTGCCTCCAATCCAATTGATCGTAACGGTTGCAGCTAGCACTGCACTTGCAGTGAGATCTGTAGGATACGGTGCAAACGGGGCAAGACCTTTGCCTAGCAGGGCTGTGTCGATTCGCCCCTATGTCACCTTACCTGCTTTTTCTAATTCTAGAAGATTCTTCAGGGTCGGTCAGTGAGGGAACCCATCGGTTTTCTTGGCTTGACGGTTCGGGGGATGACAACACAGAAATGCCAGGAAAGGCTGGGATAACGGGGGGAAGACGCGATCGCCACGGCTCTGAGCAAATACGGTATTACAAACGGTGTTGCAAAGAAATATTAGGAGAAATGTTAATTGTTGCAACAAAGGTGTTTGTCTTGGTCAAGGATTGCGAAATGATAAGGGCATAAAAACCTGGATTTAGACTTTAGACTATCGAGGAGAATTGACATGACTCATCTGACTTTACTGGCCGCTGCTCCTACTTCTGTCGCATGGAGCCCCAAGGTGGCCCTTGTTATGATCATTTGTAATATTGTGGCGATCGCCATCGGCAAATTCACCATTGCCCAACAGGATGTCGGTCCAGCTATGCCCGCCCCTGCCATGTTTGGTGGTATGGGTCTAGGGGCCGTATTGGGCACCACGAGCTTGGGGCATATTATAGGCGCAGGCATGATTTTGGGCTTGGCTAGCGCAGGGGTTCTGTAGGTTTGACTTCTGTATTGAGGTGATCCTGAGGCGAACCATATTTTCTGTACTAGGAATTTTCTGTACTTTGGAGGGGCATGATAATCGTGCTCCTTTTTTTCTGTGCTGTTGGGACACTTTTCTGGACGGGCACAACAACCTGCTTAAAATCAGTGGGTGTTTGGCATAAAACGTGCTAACGTACTAGACGACGCAAGAGGGATCAAGGGAGTGAACAGGGAGCGAACAGGGAGCGATCGCCAAGGATGATGCATCCCCCATCGAAATAACACTTCAAAATAGGCTAGAAGCGTCAGTAAGCCTTTTGTGCTAAAATTCTGAGGTAATTTGGTCTCCCGGTCTATTTCGGACCCTGGACCTTGCGAATAGGAGTAACATTGCATGGCAGCGGAATACGGTGCTGAACAGATTCAAGTTCTCGAAGGGTTGGAACCTGTCCGCAAACGTCCGGGAATGTACATTGGCAGCACCGGGCCACGGGGACTCCATCACCTCGTCTATGAAGTTGTCGATAATTCCGTTGATGAAGCTCTCGCAGGGCATTGTCGTACCATTCGCGTAGACTTGAACGCTGACGGTAGCGCTCTGATTACCGACGATGGCCGGGGAATTCCCACCGATGTTCATCCTACCACCGGGAAATCAGCCCTGGAAACTGTGATGACGGTCCTCCATGCCGGTGGCAAATTTGGCGGCGGCGGATACAAAGTGTCTGGTGGATTGCACGGGGTCGGTGTCTCGGTCGTTAACGCTCTGTCGGAATGGGTCGAAGTCACCGTCTGGCGCAATGGCAATACCCATGTGCAGCGCTATGCCCAAGGGATTCCCCAGGGAGAATTGCAAGTTAACCCATCTGACGATAAAACCCGCACAGGCACATCAGTTTGCTTTAAGCCCGACATCGAGATCTTTAAGACCACAGGAATTCAGTTTGATTACACCACCCTCTCTGGGCGCTTGCGAGAACTGGCGTACCTGAATGCAGGAGTGGAAATTGTCTTCACGGATTATCGGCTGGACTTACTCAAAAGTGAAGAGCCCCACAGCGAAACTTACCACTATGCTGGTGGAATTAAAGAGTACGTCAGCTATATGAACCATGAAAAGCAAGCACTCCACGAAGACATTATTTTCGTCCAAAGTGAAAAGAAGGGCGTTTACGTCGAAGTGGCGATGCAGTGGTGTATTGATGCCTATTCCGACAACCTCCTGGGATTTGCCAACAATATTCGTACAGTGGACGGGGGCACCCATTTGGAGGGGTTGAAAACCGTATTGACTCGCACTATGAATAGTGTGGCCCGAAAGCGCAAGAAGCTCAAAGATAGCGACTCTAACTTGGCTGGGGAAAATGTGCGGGAAGGGCTGACCGCAGTGATTTCCGTCAAAGTGCCAGAACCAGAATTTGAAGGTCAGACGAAGACGAAACTGGGGAACACAGAAGTGCGGGGCATTGTTGATTCCGTTGTGGGCGAAACCTTAACGGAATACTTGGATTTTCATCCCAATGTGGGCGATTTGGTCCTTGATAAGGCGATCGAGGCGTTTAATGCGGCAGAAGCGGCGCGACGGGCGCGGGAACTGGTGCGACGGAAATCGGTGTTGGAGTCGTCCACACTGCCTGGAAAGTTAGCGGATTGCAGTAGTCGTGATCCCGCTGAATCCGAAATTTATATCATAGAGGGGGACTCTGCTGGGGGTTGTTTTCATGGAGACACCCAAATTGCTTTGGCTGATGGTCGTAACCTCAGCTTCAAAGATATTGTGGCTGAACAAGCCGAAGGGAAAGAGCATTTCTGTTACACCATTCGTCACGATGGCAAGATTGGCCTAGAGCGCATCCTCCATCCCCGGATGACCAAGGCAAACGCTGAAGTGGTCAAAGTCACCCTGGATAATGGAGAGGAGATTATCTGTACGCCGGACCATCGGTTTATGTTGAGGGATGGTAGCTATCGGCAAGCTGCTGATCTCAAGCCTGATGATTCGCTGATGCCGCTCTACCGCAAGGTCTCGGATCGGCAAGAGTCGGGGATTACCATTGATGGCTATGAGATGGTGTGGAGTTCGGCCTCAGATAGCTGGATGTTTACCCATACCTTGGCAGATTGGTGGAATCGCTGGCAGGGGCTAGATTTCAAGGAAGCAGGTGAACATTGTCATTACCTTGATTTCAATAAGCGTAATAATGATCCAACGAATATTAAGCCCTACTATCGAAAGACAGTAGCGGCCTTGAAGCAGATTGAAATCCAGCAAGGCTGTCTTGATCTAGAGGCTTACCGAGCCTATCGACTTCAGACAAAAGATAAGTCTTTGCTCAAGTTTGAGACATTTTGCGATCGCTACTTTGACGGCAATACCACGTTGGCCCAAGAAGCAGTGGCAAACTACAACCATCGCGTCGTGTCTGTCGAACCCATAACTGAGCAGTTTGATGTGTATGACATTGAAGTTCCCCACAGTCATAATTTTGCCTTGGCGAGTGGTGTATTTGTCCATAACAGTGCGAAGCAAGGGCGCGATCGCCGTTTCCAAGCCATCTTGCCGCTGCGAGGTAAAATCCTCAACATTGAAAAGACAGATGATTCCAAAATCTACAAGAACACTGAAATTCAATCCCTGATCACAGCCTTGGGGTTGGGGATCAAAGGGGAAGAATTTGATGCCAGCCAACTGCGCTATCACCGCATCATCATCATGACGGACGCAGACGTAGATGGTGCCCACATTCGGACCTTGCTGCTGACCTTTTTCTATCGCTATCAGCGAGACATCGTGGAGCAGGGCTATGTCTATGTGGCTTGTCCGCCGTTGTACAAAGTGGAGCGGGGTCGCCAGCATTACTATTGCTACAGTGATAGCGAACTGAATCGACTCACCCAAGAACAATTTCCGGCCAACGCCAACTACACCATTCAGCGATTTAAGGGGCTGGGAGAAATGATGCCCCAACAGCTTTGGGATACGACGATGGACCCGGAAAACCGCTCTTTAAAGCGAATCGAGATCGAAGATGCGGTGGAAGCTGACCGCATTTTCACCGTGCTGATGGGCGATCGCGTCGCTCCCCGGCGGGAATTCATCGAAACCTACGGCTCTAAGCTGAATCTCACTGACTTGGATATTTAGGATCGAGCCATGAACACATGGATTCAGGTGGAAGGGACCGTGGTTCAGGGACATCGGGTTGCCTCTGGGCAGAATCATAACCCTCGTTTTCCGGGGGGCACGTTACGGATGCAAATACCCGCCTTCGCTGAGCGGGGGTTGGACCTGACGGTGTATTTCCCTGGCACCATTAACCTGTCCATCAGCCCCCGAACCTATATGGTCAAGCGATCGCTTCACACATTTCGCAATGTGAAATGGGCAGAACACTGTCCTGCTGAAGACTTTTCCTTCTTTAACTGTCGTTTACAATTAGCAGGGAGATTGCCTCCGATTGAAGGGCTAATTTACTATCCCCATCCTGAAACGAAGCCAGAGCATTTTCAAGATGCGGGGATTCTGGAAGTGCTAGCACCCCGGATTGATACTCTGCACTATGGCGATCGCCTGACTTTGGTACTAGACCCAGCCCAGATCGAGATTTGTTCACCTTGCAACCAAACTCCGAGAAATGGGGATTGATCCCAACCAGCGATGAATTAATATGAGATTGGGACTCTATTTGGGGAGTGTTTACCCTTTCCACTTTCGAGTAGAAATGTCAAGATAAAGTAAATCTCTGGTATTTGCTATGGCAGATCAGCGCCCATCGGTCGCCCATCACTATCATCAACGGACCAAGTATCATCCGGACACCCTGGCCCAAACCGCTAAACCACTCGATTGGGACTCTCAGCCCCCTGTGTTCAAAGAGTACAAAGTCGGTGCAACCTACTCCTTAAAAGAGTTTATGACAGGGCCATTCTCGTCAAGCTCAGGCCAACCTAATTCCACTGACATTGGGCCTGACTCACAGCAGGCTCAATACTGGAAACGCCTCTCCCGGTTGTTACTCTTCAGTTATGGATTGACGGCCAAATTACTCACCACCGCTCGGACCCCAGTCTACTTTCGCTCGGTGCCTTCGGCGGGAGGGCTATATCCAGCAGAAATTTACTTGATTTCTAGGGGAACCTCTCACTTGGCTCCTGGTCTGTATCATTACCAAGTGGACACTCACTCCCTCATTCATTTCTGGGACAGTCCAGTGTGGAGCGAATTGAAACGGGCCTGTTTTTGGCACCCGGCGCTGGAAAATACCCACCTTGCTGTCGTCACCACAGCTATTTTCTTTCGGTCCGCTTGGCGCTACCAGGCCAGGGGCTACCGCCGTATTTGCCTGGATACAGGGCATTTGTTGGGCAATGTTGAGTTGGCCTGCGCAGTCAATGACTATCGTCCGCATCTGATTAGTGGGTTTTGTGACCAAGCCCTGAATGAACTGTTGTATCTGGACCCCACCCAGGAAGGAGTGATGACCCTCCTGCCCCTAGCGGATTTACTAGAGGTGCAACAAAACTTGCCTTTGTATCCTACGGCGGCAGCTTCGGGGCAAGATACCGATTACGGGGCGATCGCCGATGATGAGTTGCTGGCGTATTTGCATCAGGCCAGCCAAATTACCCAGTCCCAGGATCTCAACTGGCGGACGACTCCTCGCTACGATCGGGCCACCGAGAACCCAACCAGTCCCCCTGCTGATGAAAGTGTCACCGCTGAGCCTACACCTCAGTCTGAAAGCCAAGACGATAGGGCGATCGCTTCTAGCGTCTCTCATGATCATGACGGCAATAACTCAGGACATCACAACGGGGATCACGAAGCTACAGAAGACCCAAAAGATCCAACTGATTCGACCCCATCCGGCCCATCGGATTTTCTCCCTGAAATCACCAGTGGGGATAAATATAATTTCTCCTTTTGCTACAAAGTTTGTGTAGCCAGCGATCCCATTGACTGGAGCCAAGATTTGCAGGAGTTGGAGCAAACCATTCTCAAGCGTCGATCCACCAGAGAGTATACTGGCGAGTCAATCACCCTCAATCAGCTCAAAGCGGTTCTCGATTTCACCTATCACTCCCAACATTACGGCAATCAAGGCATTGATCCCTCCCCAGACTATTGTGATTTGAGTTTGTTGGAAACGTTTATTGCGGTTTCGGGAGTAACTGGACTCGACGAGG
>JBFRWC010000016.1:0-7755 GCA_051439365.1 Leptolyngbyaceae cyanobacterium | reverse complement strand
CAACCTGGTGGCGATGACCCATTCCACAAATCCCAACTCGTATCCAAATCCAATCACCTCCCGTGAACACCTTCATCTCTACTGCATCAAACCCATGCAATTTATAGCACTGGCCTTTGTACAAGGTGGGGTAACACCCTGCATCCGGGTTCAGGATCGGCGGATTGGCATCGGTGCGTTGGCGGGACTGACCACTCACCCACTCCCGATACCGGGTGTGAAAACTGGAGACTTGACCCACCGCGAATGCGATCGCCGCTCGACGATCGTAGGACGGGAACTTATAGAAGGCATGGCGAAAGATGGGGTACTTGACCACGGGGTTCTTGGCGGTGAGATGCATCAACCGTTCGACCGCTGGAATGACCGATTGGCTCGACAACGGACCCAATGTCGCCCAGTGCGTGTTCACCACCGTCACCAACCATCGGCACAGTCTCCGGTACTCCTCCACCGTGGCCAACAACAGCATCCGCTGTTCGGCAGTGGGTGTCAGCGTCCATCGATCGGTGCGAATGAGTTGGGGTGCCTTTTTCAGTAACATGGGTCCATTGTATCCTCTATCCGGGTCTCAGGTCGACTCGAATGGGTCAAGCCAAGGGTTCAATGCCCTTGGCTTGACCTCGTCTTGACTCCACCCTGCTGCCGCGAGGATGGAGAGTGCGACGAATTTTGTTCAAATTGCATTCAACGATGCTCAACGGGCGCGACCATCAGATTTTTTATCCAACCGGATGAGCGATATGTTGTCCGTGGGGCTGGTGGACGGGAGCATATTTTTGAACCAACAGGTGAACTGGTCACAAGCCTAATTCGTGCTAAAAAGCTGCACCTACGTAAGGTTAAGCGAGGGGAAAGGAAACCCATTACTGACCAACAGTTTGAGCAATTTCAGGAGATTTTTAAATGACTTCAGAAATCGTTTCTTCCAAGGAAAAATCAGAAGTAATTGACCTTGAAGATGAATTGGTAGATTTTACGGCTGATTTATTATCCCTACGTCAAAATGAGTCAGTTTTGGTCCGTTTATTCCATCAACCCATGGGAACTTGGACTGATTTATGCACTCTTTTCGCTGAAGATCATTGCAATGAATTATTAGCAACACTCCATAAAAATTGTGATGGGGTTCTACGGGTTACATGGCTAAATCATCCTGAGTTAAACCAAGGATATTGCTTAATTCTGTTTTACATGGATGCGCTAAATTGGAGTCAGCTAGTACTGTACAACAAGGCAAGATTAGAGAGAGGAGCGATCGCCCATTCTCAGGCTTGATTACATCTTGGTCATAGTTTTAACCGTTGAGATATTGTCGAATTGGGTTTTGGGATAGGCTTGATTTTGCCAACTTTTTTCTGTTTTTTTATAGGATAACGGGATGTGGCTCCAAACATAGTGTGAGAGTTCACCGCGACTGAGAACAAGGAGGTTTGGCCAGAGGCGATAGTCGTCGTAAGCAAGGTAGGGGAGGAGACCACTACAAACTGCGGTAGTGAGGAGACCGGGGCCAGTTTGAGACCAGGCCGATTCCGCAGAATAGTCGAGTAAATTGGCGGCAGCTTGGTAGAGGGCAGTACGGATCATCGGGTGATGGGGAATGCTACCGAGGAAGTTGTTGCCGAAGCAGGCGAAGTCCTCGTGGTACAGCACGAGGTCGGCGTTGCTCTGACGCAGGGGATCGAGGGAATGGCGGCAGCGATCGTCGGCATCGGCGTAGAAGCCGCCGTAGCAGTTGAGGTAGGCGAGGCGGAAGAAGTCGGCTTGAGCCGCAGGATGGTTACAGAGGTAGAAGGCGTTGATGATGTCGGAATCGTAGTGTTCTTGGAGGAAAGCGATCGCCTCGTTTAAAGAAAATCGCTGGTATTCATAGTCAGGATTATGGTCCAGCCAGGTTTGACCGAGTTGTTGAACTTCGGCAGGCGGTTCGGGGTCGTCCCAAAATTGAATCATCCGTTTAGGAATGGCTGCTCTACGAGGTTGCCGAATCGATAAGGCTGTGCGAACCTCTGACCAGATTCCTTGTAGGCGCAATTCTTTGGCAAGGAGGATCATGGCTCCCAGATAAGTCGGTTCCTCAAGGATGATGGCGGCGATCGCCAGCAGACGCATTTGGCCCTCTTCTGAAGATGGCTGGATTGCCTCTAGCTTGGCCAACTGTATGGGGTTAATCCAAAACTCGTTGATGATGAAACCGATGTGATTTTTGATGGGTAAGCCAACTTGAGCGGGGGGGCGCTTTTTCTCCAAATCTTGGGTCGCCTGATCAAGTTGGTGATAGGCTGCATCCAGATCACCTTGGAGCAAATGTATTCGAGCGAGTTGCATGCGTTCGTTTTGCTGGGGAGGGTGAAGGGCGATCGCCTCCTCATAATATTTCTCCGCCTGGTCTAGATTGAACTGGAGTAGCGCAATTTCGCCCCGTTGATTCAGCATTCGTTTGCGCCAGCCCTGGTGATCAGTGGAGAGGGTGTCGAGCAGGGCGATCGCCTCCTGATACTGACCACAGCGGATCTGTAGCTGGATGTGTTCTAGCCGTAACGGTACATGATGCGGAAACCGCTCTTGTGCTCGATCCAGGATCTGAAAACTTTGGTCAATGTCTCCGTAGCGTTGGGCGAGTTGGACCTGTTTTAACCAGAGTTGGGCAGTATGAGGGAGGGTTTGTTGAGCTTGGGTGAGCAGAGCAATAGCTTGCGGGTAGTGGCCTTGCTGGAGCAAACATTCTGCTAGGCCACAGTAAGCTCCTGGGTGGCGCGGATTTAAGGTGAGGGCGCGGTCGTAGGCTTGCTGGGCTGGGTCAAATTCTTGCTGGGCTTGGTGGAGGCTACCGAGGAGGTGAGGGATACCCGCATGGGGATCAGCCTGAGCGGTGTGGTTTTGTAGAAGGGCGATCGCCTCTGAGACTTGCCCTGATTGACTCCAACATCGGGCTAGTTCCAGGGTAGCGGGGACATGACCGGGCTGTTCTTGCAAGACTTGCTGATAAATAGTCGCGGCTGGAGCGAGTTCCTGCTGCCGTTGCAAAATGCTGCCCAGTAGTAGCTGGGTGCGGAGATGCTGCTGAAATTCCGGGGACGCCGTCTCGATTTCCTGTTGGGCTACATCCAGTTGCCCCAATTCCCGCAACTCTTCAATCAGTAACCAGTGTGCTTGCTGGCTGATGGCAGGATTGTTTCCATTCTGAAGCGCCATGTCATGGGCCAGCCGAAACTGGCTAAGAGCTTGGTGCCGCTGGCCCCGTTGTCGGCTCAACCATCCTTGCTGAATCAGTAAGCGAGGGTCATTGGCATAGTGCTCTTGGAGGGTTTGCAAGTGGGTTTGGGCTTGCTCCCACTGTTGCGATTCGCGGCATACTTCTACGATTTTGAGCTGAATATCCAGGCGATCGGGTTTGAGTTCAGCGGCGTGCTGCAAGTAATCAAGCGCCACCTCAAATTTCTGGCGTTGCCGTTCTGTTTGGCCCAGGTGGATGAGAACTTCAACCTGTTGAGGATGATGGGGATGGTGTTTCAGAGTTTGCTGGAGGCGGGTGGCGGAACTGTCTAAGTCTCCAGCATTACGGGTGGCGATCGCCCCTTTCAAGTTAGCCCAGAAATGATCGGGATCGAGCACTAGAATTCGATCAAAATAGCTGAGCGCCGTTGGCCAGTCGTTGTCCTGCTGGTAGCGTTCCCCTAGTCGCAATAGACAGTGGATTAGCGGCGCAAGAGGGTCACGATCGTGCCAAAGCGTCTCAACTCGCTGCTCAACCCGCTTTAGCGCCTCTCGTTCCGGCAGCGTCTGACCCAAGTTTCTGGCGCAGTCTGCCAGTGGAGCGAGTAATTTTTGCCGATCGGGCTGCTGATCCAGCAGGGTTTCGTAAAGGGCGATCGCCTCTAGAGTCTCTCCCGTATTGCGCAGGATGGCGGCATAGCGCTGTTGGGTCGGCAAATGGTGAGGCCATTGATTTGCCAGTTCTGAAGCGATCGGTTTGGCCTCATCCCAATGCTTCAAGATTTGCAGGATTTCCAAGATCCACAGTTGGGCATCGCGCTGCTGGGTTGGGTTCGCGGCCACGTCGTGAGCTTGGCGAAACCAGGGGAGGGCTTGGTCAGGCTTGCCCTGCTGTTGGAAAATTTTGCCCCGGTGAAAGCAACCCCAGAAATGTTGGGGATGGTGGTGAAAGAGCCGATCCAAAGTGGCGGCGGCAGCGGTAAAGTCTTCGGCAAGCCGTAGTGCTCTGGCTTGTGATACGTATGCGGCGGGATGGGTGGGATCACGTTGGATGGCTTGATCAAACCAGTGGAGGGCGGTGTCGAGTTCCTGACCGTTGAGGGCCAATTCTCCCAATTTAACCAGGGGTAATGGACTTTTGGGATGTTTTTCAGCAGCGGTTTTGAGATAAGATTGGGCGCTTTCCTCGTCACCCAAATGGGATAACTCTTGTGCCAGTTGTAGATGGGCCGATAGATGATTGGGGGCAAATTCCAGAGCCGTGCGGTAACAGGTGTAGGCTTGGGGGCGATCGCCTTTCATCCGCCAGCTATGGCCCAGTTCCATCCAGCCTTTGACAAATTTGGGGTGGGCTTGGAGGAGGATCTGGAGTTGGGCGATCGCCTCGTCTACATGGCCAGAGTTTCGCTGGTTTAGAATCGGGGCTAACTGTTCGTGGGGAGATGGATTTGCCATAGGAAGTTTTAGCGTGAACCCGCTAACTTGAACCCGTTAATAGTCATGGTGCCAGACTGATGGAAAACTGGATTCGTTCCTGCTTCTTTCGACACAGACCGTAACTTGGAAAATCTCGGATGACTCACTGGCCTAATTAACTGGCAGAAGATCAGTTTGTAGGTTGGTCGAGGTAACAAAACCCAACACCCGTGAGTGTCCAGTGAGCGTTTTGTTGGGTTACGCTATCGCTTTTCTGGTATGCCCTTTGGGCTTTACCCAACCTACGGTAGAATTTGAATCTACTTTCGCTGCGGCAATATCCATGTCTTCCCACCTTCCGATTGATCCTCACCAGGCATTGCAGAACGATTGTGCGTCCCAGGAGATTGACTTGCAGTTTTGTCAATGGCCGGAGGTCCGGTTTGAGTTGGTCAATGGTCAGTTTTTAGTGGGTGGAACGATTGAGGGAAGCCGTTGGTTACTGAAGGAAGCGCTGCTGGGTTGGGGATTGGAAGCGGCGATCGCCTTTGCCCCGCCGGAACACTGGTGGGAAGCACTCCGACAAGCTCACGGTCTTTCCTATCAGAGTGAGGCGGCGTGGTTAGAGTGGGCGGAGTCGTTGCCCTTGTCTACTGACTATCGTCATCATCCCCGTCCTTTGCTGGGATCGCAATATACAGGAGAACATCGCCGGGTTCGGGAGCATTTACGCCAGTTGTTGGGGGCCGCAGTGAGCCGAGCGAACCTGGGGCATTGCTTGGGGCCGAATTATGGGATGCAGTTGGGTCAACATATGCTGACTCCAGATGTGTTGCTGTTGACCACGGAGCAACTAGAGCAGAATGTCGTCCATGACTATTACGCGGAAACAGCGGCTCATCTAGTGATCGAAACTGTGATGCCAGAGCGGTGGGTAGATGAACAGGTACGGCGATCGCTTTATGAGCAAGCCCACATTTCCCACTATTGGACGGTGGACCCGATAGCGCGTCAGTTTGTTTTTTGGCAATGGACAGCGGAGGGCTATCGGCCCGGTGAGCTGGACCAAGATGGATGTTATCGGGGGGTGCCCAACCTCAGCGCTAGTCCTGAGCTATTTTGGTTACGATATGAGCAGCACCTTTCTCCCTATGATCAGACACTTCCGGCGTTTACCTGCATCCCCCAGCCGCGTCGATGGAGGCTGGAACGAGAACCGGGGATTGAATTGAGTTACGGCACGGAGCCTTTTGTCCCTGGGGTGGGCTTGGAGCCGCAACCGATTAGCATTGAACAGTTTGTTTCTTGGTGTCCTGAAACGAAGCTGGAGGGACCACCCTTTCCGCTGTTGGGAGGTGAAAAAGGGACAAGAAATGCGATCGCTCTCCTGCTGATGAGCTTGGGGTTGGTGGAAACGGTGAAACTGGTGGCAGGATATGAGTGGGTGCGGGTTTTACGGAGCATTGCTCGACAGCGGCAATTTGAGGTCCAACAACGAGACGTTTGGTGGCAGCGCACCAGGGAGATTGCAACCCAACTCAAGACCGTGCATGGGGTTGGTGGGGTCGGCATCATCGGTTCGCTGGTTGACCCGACACCGCTCCATCGCTGGTCCGAAATTCATTTGATTCTTTGGGATGTGCCCCCAACGTTCAAGATCTGGCAAGTGTACTCCTCGTTGCCTGATGATCTACCGATTGAGATCACGGAGGCGGTTTGGGCGTTACTGGGGACTTGGCAGGAAATCGCTACTCGGATGCAGGTCTTGGAGGGTGAGTGGAGTAATTGCGGTCCTCGCCCACGGGAGTGCATGGTGTTCCGTTATTGTTGATTCAGTCTGGTTTGATGCAGCTAGCCCCTTAAAGATCCCCGGTTTCTATAGCTCAAATATGATAGGACCGACTATCCTGTAAATAGATTTGAGTTATCTGATTAATCAATTACTCTCATGGATGAAAATGGCTAGACCCTCTATTCTTGACCCCAATGTCAGCTATACCTTCAGTAAATATGGAGAACTCGCGTTTGATATTGAGGATATTCTGGCTGAATTTGATGTTACCTTACGCACGACTCTATTATCGATTGAACTCCATCTCCCCACCTCCACTGAATCTTTGGCTGAATCTTTGGCTGAATCTTTGGCTGAATCCTTGCAAATCGAACTTCAAGAAAATCTAGCATTGGTCAACCCCAGCTCAGAAATGGCACGACGGGAAGCACTGATTTTTCCGGTTTTGCGAACTGTATGCAAGGCAAGACAGGTTCCGCTTAAGATTGAATATCCTGTGCGGGTTAATGCCCAGCTAAAAGGGAGCTTTGATTATTTTATTCCGTCTCCCCGTCATCTATTGGTGATTGAAGCCAAAAACGCGGATTTAGCGAAAGGGTTTGTGCAGCTAGCGGTAGAACTCATTGCCCTTGATCTGTGGACTGATTTGGAAACTCCGGTGTTGTACGGTGCAGTCACAACTGGAGATGTCTGGAAGTTTGGGTTATTCCATCGTCAGGAACGATATGTCCAGCAAGATATTAATACTTACGGGGTTCCAAATGATTTAGATCGTGTTCTTGCTATCCTGTTTGGCATCATCGGAATGAGGTAATTTCTCAATGGATCAGTTAAAGCAATATCGTGAAATTATTCAGCAGTTCCTTTCAGAATATGTGGCTACACCTATCTCGAATGGGGAGATCGAGTCCTATACGGTGTTTGACCAAGAGCAGGATCATTATCAGGCAATGAATGTGGGTTGGGATGGTACACGACGAGTCTACGGTTGTGTGATCCATTTGGATATTAAGGACGGGAAGGTGTGGCTACAACAAAATACGACGGAGTTGCGAGTGGCTCATGAGTTGGTCAGCCGAGGGATTGCCAAAGGTGACATTGTTTTGGGCTTTCAGTTGCCGGAGTTGCGCCAGTATACGGAGTTTGCGATCGCCTAACTCTATGTGCGATCGCCCACCCTTCCCCACCAGCCCAACCCTATAATGCGATCGCCTAACCTAATCCATCATCGATCAATTATGCGATCGCGCAACGCCACTCTGAGAGGAGTACCGCTATCTAAATTGATCAGGATCAAATCAAGGTTTCATCTGAATTTCTTGGAGAATTGC
>JBFRWC010000015.1:0-7130 GCA_051439365.1 Leptolyngbyaceae cyanobacterium | reverse complement strand
GTTTTGACGCAACCGGACAACGGGTGCCCACCACTGCCCAATCGACCTTTCAGCAAGCCCAATTTGCTGCCTGGAACATTTGGGCCACTGTGGGGAACGAACAGGGGCACAGCGGAGCCAAACGTCCTCTTTTGCCCTTCCGGTACCAGCACTTGGGAGAAATGATGGCCCTCGGCCTTGATAATGCTACTCTCACGGGACTCGGCATCACCCTGGATGGTCCGTTGGCCCACATTGCTCGTCGCTTGGCCTACCTCTACCGAATGCCAACCCTAGATCATCAAGTCAAAGTGGGCCTGAACTGGATTACTCGCCCTGTACGAGATTTATTGTCGGTGTGATAGGCCACGCACCTCATCAAATGTTTTAGGTGCGTTATCACACACCCTACTTATCACCGGGTTAGCCTAGTCCTAGCCAGGTGAAAAACGTCTGCCCGGTGACGACTTCCAAAATTAACAACAGCACGAAACCAATCATGGCAAAGCGACCATTGATTTGTTCAGCATAGGCTGTCCAACCAAAAGCGGGTTCAGGCTGCGTTAAGGGTTCAACCGCTGACGCTTGAGCTTGTTCCTCTGAGCGAGGATTCTCCTCTGGAGCAGTTGCTTGGAATGTTGACTCCTCATTCGTTGTCATCGGTGTAGCCTCCCTTATCCGGCGGGTTAATCACAATTACTGTTGCTGAACAATTCTGAGCAAAACTAGTCTCGAAAATCGTAGCGCAAAATGGCCTCGCCCCGACGATAAAGTTCTTGGGCGTAGTCCGTCCAGGTTCCTTGGCCCCAGTAGCGGAGGCAACTGGTTTGCAACAGCAGATGATGCACGAGGGCGTTGCGATATCGGTGTTGCTGGGTTAAGGGGGTTGAGTGATGCTTAGATCGGGCCTGATTGATTTTGGCATGAAAGCGATGGCTGAGGGTTTGCATCACTTTGAGGACGTTATCGTAGCCCTGTTCCCAATTAATATAGTTGGTCCAAGAGTTGCCCTGTAGGTGAAAATCGGGATGTTCCGCTTTGAGGGTGGCGATCGCCCCTTTTAGGATCTCTGGAGTCACCGTATCCGGGTCTACCTGTTGCCAAATGAGATGTTGCCCTTTGGCTTGGCACTGGGGATAATCCGTTGGCTCAATTCCCTTCGCTTCCAACAACTCTAAATATTCGCTGCCGTTCAGCCCCATCACACCGCTGGACAACCCTTGCTCTCGAACTTCATACCAGGCATTACGGAACGCTCCCGGAAATTCATTCATCATCACCCCACCATTTTCCCCGTCACTAATTTGGGTTATTAATGGCGGAATTTCTTTCCCCGCAATGATGCAAGGGGAATGCTGTTGTCCAGAGTCTGAGGTCAGCCATGTTGCTTCATGCTTGGCCGCAGCGTAGGGTTGCATTTGGCCCACTAGTTTGCCATCGGATGCCTGAGTTTTAATCAAGACGGTCATGGATGTGGTGTCCCCGTGGCCGTTCCGAGCGATGAGCTGATGGGGAATATGGGGATAAGCGATCGCCTCCCCGGTCAGGGTTTCAAGCGAATCAGCCTGCACCAACAACCAGCGATAGCCGCAGGCTTGAAGGGTGGTAATCAACTGATAAAGCTGATCAGGATGATTGGGTAAATGCATTTCGGGGAGGGAAAACCCCTTGACTCGTGCTAAAGCTTCCCAGCCAAACAAGCTGGCAAAATGATGTTGCCATGCTCGGATGTGGAGTCGCACATCGGCTATTGGAGTTGATGGAAGCACTGCATGGCCCCACATCGTTCCCAACCATTCCACATGGGGATAGTAAGTGGCATCACAGGTGATGTGGCGCAGGTTATCGAGGATGTCGTGGCGACCCATTTGCTCCAATCCCCAAAGCAAGTTACCGGAATAGTCCAGCATAATTCGGGGATTGCAGCCTTGATGGACCAAATCTCGAATAAAATCCGCCATGCGGCTATAGCAGTAGGCAAACGACCCAGCGTTGTGGTTGTCCTGCTCGTAGGGATGCTCGAACATGTACTGGAGATTATTGATCAGCGCTCCCTCTGGTCCAGCAGGAATGGTGGGCTGATGCATGTGGAGGGCGATCGCAAACGCTGCCGACACTTGGCGCAACTTCAGATTGGTGTAGGGTAGGGCCACTGGCCGACTTAGACCCGTTACCGCCTCCACCTCCGTCTCCCAGCCTGAAATGTGGGGCAGGCCATTCACCATGCTAGGTAACTCCGGCAACTGTGGCAGAGCCGTAGAGGAAACAGGAGTGGAGACAGCGGCAACGGTCGAGGACGATAACAACACCATTGGTTTAAAATTTGAATCTTATCGATAGTTCTAGCTTATAGGATAAGATTACCATTTTCCCAGGCTCATCTCACCCCAAATGCGATCGCTTGACTAAATTCTAGTGTTTTGACATCGTCAAGAGTAATATGAAGTGTTATTAAGAACTGTTAGTTGTCACATCATGGGATTGGCCTAATCGCCCCGGTTGAGCATCAGATAAAGCAATAACCACTGCCAGGTTTAGTGACAGGTTGAGTTTCAAGTGTGTGAGGAGCGAAGAGCAACGGTATGGAAATCTTGCTGTCCGTTTTTTTGAGTTACCAACTAGCCATCGGAATGCCATCATTTGAGGCAGGGATTCCTGAGCCTCAAGTCATGATGCAGGTTGAACCCACATCCCCTCAACCCGCATTCGTAACCGAACCCACTCTAGCCCAGCCAACCTTGGGAGAACGGGCTAAAACCACATTCCGCACCTTAACGGATACGTTCGATCATCTCCTACCCAGTGGAGAGGTCGCCGTGGATACGACAGTGGACACCAAAGAGAAAACCAAGGTAGATCCTGAAGTCAGGACTGAGGTAGAGGCCGAAGCAAATGTGATAGTAGGGGCGGGTAACGAGGCGATCACCCCCGACGAATACTCTCTGGGTGGGGCCAATATTCCCGCGTTGCAGCAGCAATTAGACCATGTGGTCAGTTGGGACATCCTGAAGTACGACCTCGCCACCACTGATAACTTGGAACGGGAGCCTGTCCTGACTCCTGACCAGTTTGAGCCAACCACGGGGGTGCAATTCCACGAAGATGGCTCGGTGACGATTAAGGTCTTGACGGGCGATCGCAATGAGCAGTTGACCCTAATTGGCGATTTTAATCAGTGGGGCCAAGGAGGTAATCTAGAGCCGTATCGTTTGTACCCCACCGCCGATGATCCAGAAATTCAGGCCATTACCCTGCCACCAGGGGATTATCACTTGATGCAGTATCGCTTGATGGATCAAAATGGCAACCAACGCTTGCATTTGAGTGCAGATGTGTTTTCGACTCCGGCCTTTAACAATCGGTTTTATGAGGGCGATCGCCGCCAAGATACCCTCAACGCCGTTATTTGGCAGCCTACCCCCATCCCAGCGGCAGACCTCGCACCCCAACCGGATTTCCGGGGACAATCCTTGGTTATTGCCGAGATCGATATGATTTCCCTGGCCCTGAATTGGATCTGTCCAGTGGCAGACTCGCCATTTTACGGTCAGACCGGGGCCAATAATATTGAGCAACTCTTTTTGTTTGTGGGGCAGTGTGGGCTCCCCGAAAAGATGGCCGATCTGGGCTACAACGTGGTGGAGTTCATGCCCTTGGACACCCATGTAGATTCTTGGGAACCGGATGCCCCCTACTTCCCTGATTGGCGCTACAGCTACCAAAGCATCAACTTCTTTGGCAAACACGCCGACTTTGGCAGTCCTGACGAACTCCGGTTCATGATTAACGCCTTTCACAAAGCCAACATGGGCGTGGTGCTGGACGTGGTGTATGGCCACTTCCCCAACGAGGCCAACAACCCCCCCAGAGAGTTTGATATTTCTGGATTTACCCAATTTAAGCGATCGGATGGCAGCGACCTGTACAGTGGCGGTTGGACCGAATGGGGGACTCGTCGCTTTCGCTATGCACCAGAAGTGCGGCGCTATCTGGTCGATGCGGCCTTGATTAACCTTCTGCGCTATGGGTTTGACGGATTACGGATTGACAATATTAACGGCATCGACCGGGAACCCTATGGCCGGGAGCTGATTCGGGAAATCTCCGCTGCCGTGCAGCAATATTCGCCCCAAAGTCTTTTGATTGGGGAGGGTTATTTTGGTGACTGGTACTTGAATCACGCCCTGTCGGTGTATGGCGGCGGATTAACCACGACTTACAGCGATGAGTTTTATCTCTGGTTTACCCATGAGATTATTCGCAGTCGGGTCGAGATTGACATTTGGAAACTGGATACGCTGCTCAATTTGGACTGGCCCCGCACCTTGGTCTACTATTCCGGCAACCATGACGAGTTCGCCAATCCTGGGAATCCTTTTCAGGCACGGGGACGCTACTTGGTGCAGGCGATCGATGGTGGCGATTTCCATAACCAGAAGATCCGCTCTTGGTCCGCAATGGCTATGTTTGCGGGATCGTATTTCCTCGATATGTTCCAGCAGTGGACCTTGCAAACCGGAGGCTTTAGCACCAATGCGGCGATCGAGTGGGATCGGCTCGCTAATCCCGTCACCGCTCGGATTGTGGCGTTTCAAAGTGACCTGAAAAAGTTCTTCCACTCCGAACCTGCGTTCGCTCCCTACAACATCCACGGCAACATGGTTCACTGGATTGACAATGCCAATAAGGTGATTACCTACGAGCGAATTGATTTTGAGACGGGGAAGCGGGTCTATGTGACGGTGAATTTGGCGGATCAGGCGATCGCGGACTACTCCATCCCGGTTTACCCAGAGGCAGGCACTTACCGCATTGCCTTGGATACGGATCGCCCCCCATATGGCGGCCAAGATCGCAATCCTGAAACGGTTGATGTGAGCGATCGCTCCCTCAGCTTTTTCCTTGATTCCTACGGAGTTGTCGCCCTCGTGGAACAGGAATAGTAATCCTTACTCCCCAATAATAGGCAGCAAAAATGGTGGGCAACGGCTCATTCTGGGAATACTAGGGATGCTCAGTAGCACAGTTGACCCTTATTAGCATTCGCTTGGAGAGATCCCATGCCGTTGCCCAATTTTCTTATTTTTGGTGTCCAAAAAGCAGGAACTAGCTCAATTTATGACTATATCAAGCAACATCCCCAAGTCTACATGAGTCCAATTAAAGAGACTAATTTTCTCGAAAAGAATTGGGATCTGGTGGATCAGGAGCGGCAGCGGCAAATTAATGCAGAACGACGGGCAAGGGGACGGCACGAGTGTATTGATTCATTTGACAAGTATCAGCAGCTTTTTGATGGAGTAACCACCGAAATCGCCATTGGTGAAGCGTCACCCAACTATTTATTTCACGCAGATACAAGCATTCCTCAAATTAAGCGCTATGTCCCTGACGTGAAACTAATTGCGATTTTGCGGAATCCCGTCGATCGCGCCTACTCTGATTACTTGATGCATGTGCGCGAAGAGACGGGGGGCCACACCTTGGCTGATCAAATTGCTCACTTTCCAGACATCCCCTCTTTTACAATTCGTAAAGGATTTTACTCTCAGCAACTGAGTCTATTTTTCCAACATTTTGAGGCCGAAAAAATCAAGATTTATCTATACGATGACCTTTGCGCCAATCCAGCGGGAATGCTGCAAGATCTTTACCAATTTATTGGGGTTGATCCCACATTTCAAACAGATGTCTCCCAGCGGAAACAAGTGGCTCAGGTCCCAAAAAGCCGTTGGGTCAATCGATTATTACGCACTCGCAATCCCATTCGAGAGACAGCATCAGCCATGATGAAACAAATTCTGCCGGAACAATCTCGCCAAAATTTGCGCTCAGCTCTCCTCTCGCTAAATTCCCAAGATAAGAAAAAGGCATCTTTGTTGTCGGAGAGCGATCGCCAAAAACTATTAGCCATCTACCACGACGATACCCTCCAATTGCAGACCATGCTTCAGCGCGATCTGTCCCATTGGTTAACGGTCTAAACTCTAGTGTCACCCTCTGTCCTGACCTCATCGGCGTGATTCCAAGAATAAGTGCGGTACAATACCAAATCGCAGCGAAATCATTCCAGTCATTACGATGAGGCACGGCAAGGGCATGACAGATCACACACCAGCGGACCAGACACCAGCAGACCAGACACCAGTTCGGATTGAGACGGATTCGATGGGCGATCGCTCCATCCCCACATCGGCTTACTACGGCATTCAGACCCTGCGAGCGACGGAAAATTTCCCCATCAGTGGCCTGAAGCCGTTGCCGACCTATATAGATGCCTGTGTGCTGATCAAGAAAGCGACGGCGATCGCCAATGGTGAACTGGGTTGCATTTCGCCGGAGTTGAGTGAGGTGATCGTCAAGGCTGCCGATGAGGTGTTGCGGGGAGAACTGCGAGACCAGTTTGTGGTGGATGTGTATCAGGCGGGGGCGGGAACGTCCCACCATATGAATGTGAATGAGGTGCTGGCGAATCGGGCGCTGGAATTGCTGGGGGAGGAGAAGGGCAATTACCAGCGGGTGAGTCCCAATGATCACGTCAATTACGGTCAGTCTACGAATGATGTGATTCCCACGGCGATTCGGATTGGGGGATTGCTGGCGCTGGAGCATACGCTATATCCGGCTCTGGAAGGGGCGATCGCCACTCTCAACGCCAAAGCCGACGAATTTCAAGACGTGGTCAAATCCGGTCGGACTCACCTCCAGGATGCAGTCCCCGTGAGGGTTGGGGAGGGATTTCGGGCTTGGAGCATCATTTTGCAGGACCATCTCCAGCGGATTCGACGAGGATCAGACTTTCTGATGATGTTGGGATTAGGGGGCAGCGCTACAGGCACAGGACTCAACACTCATCCCCAATATCGCCAGCGGGTGGCCGAAATTTTGGGCGAATTAATGAATAAGCCGATCATGCCTGCGGCCCATCCAATGGCGGCGATGCAAAGTATGGCTCCTTTTGTCCACGTGTCGGGCACGATTCGCAATTTGGCCCAGGATATGGCAAAGATTTCCCACGATCTGCGGTTGCTGGACTCTGGTCCCAAGACGGGGTTCAAGGAAATCCAATTACCGGCAGTGCAGCCCGGATCATCGATTATGCCTGGGAAATACAATCCGGTGATGGCGGAAATGACCTCGATGGTGTGCTT
>JBFRWC010000014.1:0-10536 GCA_051439365.1 Leptolyngbyaceae cyanobacterium | reverse complement strand
CGTAGGGACCGTCGTAAATCGCCACCAATTCTTCATCATCGGGGTGAGGACCAATTTCCCGCAAGGGTTTGGCGGCTTTGCGACCCCGCCCGCGCTTGGGTTGAGCCAGCAACTCCAGCGCTCGTTCTAGGGTGACGGTGAGAACATCGTCTTCTTTTTTCAGCGATCGGTAATCTTTTTCTTTACCGTTGGTGTGAACCACATAGGGACCAAAGCGGCCCAATCCGGCCTGAATTTTGCCCTCGGTTTCGGGATGAACTCCCAGTAAGCGCGGCAAGGCCAGCAAGCCCTCGGCCTCTTCCACCGTAATGGTTTTCATATCCTTACCCTTGGGCAAGGAGGCCCGTTTGGGCTTTTTGTTTTCCTCTGATTCATCCCCCAACTGCACGTAGGGACCGTAGGGACCAAGCAAAATGTAAATGGGTTCGGCAGTTTCGGAATGGAAGCCTAGCTTTTCCGGGCCTTCGGTTTTCTGCTTCAGCAGCAATTCCACCTGCTCCGCATCCAAATCTGCCGGAGTCAGGTCATGGGGAATGGAGGCTTTCACTGGCCCCTCTTCGCCCTCGACTTCCAAATAAGCGCCGTAACGCCCCACCCGAATCACTGCTTCTAGCCCTTCCAAGGTAATGGCCCGTGCTTCGTTGGGATCGATTTGATCCTGGCGCTGCTTCACTTGACCATCCAGCCCCGTGTCCCCAGAGTAAAACTGGCGCAGGTAGGGCAACCAGTCCGCTTCCCCGGTGGAAATGTGGTCCAGAGTTTCCTCCATTTTGGCGGTAAAGCTGGTGTCCACCAAATCGGGGAAGTGCTGCTCTAGCAGTCCGGTGACGGCAAAGGCGGTAAAGGTCGGAGTCAAGGAATTGTTGTTGAGTTGAGCGTAACCCCGGTCGATGATGGTGCCGATGATGCTGGCGTAGGTGCTGGGCCGACCAATGCCTTCGCTTTCCAACATTTTCACCAGGGAAGCTTCTGTATATCGAGCCGGGGGCTGGGTTTCGTGACCGATGGGGTTGAGGTCTTGGCAATCGAGGCGATCGCCTACTTTCAAGGGCGGCAACACCACTTCCTGATTTTCTAGCGCCGCATCGGGATCATCGGACCCTTCCACATAAGCTCGAAAGAAACCAGGAAAATCAATCCGCTTCCCCGTCGCCTTAAATTCCGCATCCTCCACTTGAATGGTCACGGTGATGTGGGTTTGACGGGCTTCAGCCATCTGACAGGCCACCGTCCGTTTCCAGATCAAATCATACAGTTGCAAATCCCGACCGCTCAATCCCGTATCTTGAGGGGTGCGAAAGCTGCTGCCAGCGGGACGGATGGCTTCGTGGGCTTCCTGGGCACCTTTAGCTTTGGTGGAATACTGGCGGGGTTTGGGACTGAGGTAGTCGGTGCCGTATTTTTCCTCGACGCAGGATCGAGCAGCGGCGATCGCCTGTTGGGACAAATGCACCGAGTCCGTCCGCATATAGGTGATAAAGCCCCGCTCATACAACCCTTGGGCCGTCCGCATCGTATCCCGTGCCGACATCTTCAGCTTGCGGTTCGATTCCTGTTGCAAAGTAGAGGTGGTAAACGGCGGCGACGGTTTGCGAGTTGACGACCGTTCCTCCAAGTTGCTCACGTTCCAGGGCTGGGCCACCAGCCGCTCCTGCAACGCTTGGGCTTCCGTTTCCCCTAGCAACACCACCGTGCGACCTGCGGCAATCTGGCCAGTGGATTCATCAAAATCACTCCCGGTGGCCAACTTCACCCCGCCGAGCGCGACTAACTTGGCCTCAAACGCGGCCTTGTCCTGAAGCAGCGTCGCCTTCAAATCCCAATAGCTCCCCTTGCGGAAGGCCCGTCGTTCCCGCTCCCGCCGCACTAGCAACCGCACGGACACCGACTGCACTCGTCCCGCTGATAAGCCAAAGGCAATTTTCTTCCACAGCAGCGGTGACAAGGTGTAGCCTACCAACCGATCCAGGATGCGGCGGGTTTCCTGGGCGTGAACCAATTGGTCATCAATATCGCGGCAGTTGCTCAGAGCTGCTTGAATCGCCTCTTCGGTAATTTCGTGAAACACCATGCGCTTGGTGGGCACCTTGGGCTTCAACAATTGCAACAAGTGCCAACTAATACTTTCCCCTTCCCGATCTTCGTCAGTGGCCAAGACCAACTCATCCGCTGTCTTTAAGGCATCCTTCAACCCCTTGACCACCTTCTTCTTATCCTTGGGCACAATGTACAGCGGCTCGAAATCCGCGTCCACATTCACTCCCAGTTTGGCCCATTCTTGCCCCTTCACCGCTGCTGGGATATCGCTGGCCGATTGGGGTAAATCGCGCACATGGCCCATCGATGCCTCCACATGGTAGCCAGCAGGCAGATAGCCACGGATCGTTTTCGCTTTGGTGGGAGATTCGACAATGACAAGGGTTGACATGAGCGTTCTTAGTTCGGGTCTTGGAATTAATAAGCGGTGGGTGCGTTACCCAGATAGAACCTTAATACGGGTTCTCTTATCTCTGATCTAGCACAAGTTCAGCGAGAGAGAAGGGGTGACATCCCAAAAGATGATGTCAGAGTGGGGAATTGCCAATGCCCTACACCTTGCCATTCTTGGGTTACAGCCTATGACTGCAATGAATCGCAATAGAACAGAACGGGACTACTCACTCCATTTTCAAGTAAGCACATTGATGAAAGAGTGGCAAATGCTATCTTGCGGAAAAGGGGGCGATCGCCCTCCCAAACCCACACCCACATCTTCAGAAGATTCCATTTAATCTGGGTTCCGCCTTTTTTTAAATTCGATACGTTTTATTAAGTTACGTAACTTCGCCAAGGTTTCGTTGGCCTATCTAGCAAATTAGAACCCCAAGTTCTCCAAGAAACCGGAGTTCTTAACAACCGCATTCCAGCCTGAGTTTTAGAAATACCAGAAACGCAGCGAGGAAAAGTGTTGGTTTTCACCCCGACTCTGGTGTCTCCGTATCGGTGTAATGTTATCCTTTGTAGTGGTCTGTTACCCATCCCTAATCAAGACATGGATTTCACTACCCTATCCGCTCAGCTCAATGCATCCACGATTATCCCTGAGGGGATCGTTGTTTTGACCATCCTGACGATCCTGGTTGGCGATTTGATTTTGGGGCGCTCTTCCTCGGTTCGTTGGTCGCCTTATGTGGCGATCGCTGGTCTTTTGGCCTCAGTGACATCATTATTTTTCCAGTGGGATGTGGCGGACCCGATCGCCTTCCTGGGTGGGTTCAACTCCGATGCCCTCAGTGTTTTATTTCGGGGGATTATCGCCCTGTCCTCAGCGGTGACGGTGTTGATGTCTGCTCGGTACGTGGAACAAGCTGGAACCGCACTGGCAGAGTTTCTCGCGATTATGCTCACGGCGACGGTGGGGGCGATGTTCCTCTCTGGGGCCAATGAGTTGGTGATGATTTTTGTGGCCTTGGAAACCTTGAGTATTTCCTCTTACTTGCTGACGGGGTATATGAAGCGTGACCCCCGTTCCAACGAGGCCGCGCTCAAGTATTTGCTAATTGGGGCCGCCAGTTCCGCCATCTTCCTCTACGGTTCTTCCTTGCTCTACGGTCTGTCCGGTGGGGAAACGAGATTGGGGGCGATCGCCGCCAATATCAACAGCGTCGAAGATTTGAGCTTGATTATTGCTCTAGTATTCGTGATTGCAGGCATTGCCTTCAAAATTGCCGCCGTCCCCTTCCACCAGTGGACTCCTGACGTGTACGAAGGCTCTCCCACCCCGGTGGTCGCCTTTTTGTCCGTTGGGTCCAAAGCGGCTGGCTTTGCCTTAGCGATTCGCTTGCTCGTGACGGCATTCCCGCTGGTGGCTGACCAATGGCAATTCGTCCTCTCTGCCCTAGCAATCTTGAGTATGGTGTTGGGCAACGTAGTGGCCCTAGCCCAAACCAGCATGAAGCGGATGTTGGCCTACTCGTCCATCGGTCAAGCCGGATTTGTGATGATTGGATTGGTGATTGGCACCGAAGCGGGTTACGCCAGTATGCTGTTCTATCTGCTGGTGTATCTGTTTATGAACTTGGGTGGGTTCACCTGCATTATTCTGTTCTCCCTGAATACGGGCACCGATGAGATTTCCGAGTACAGCGGTTTGTACCAGAAAGATCCCCTCATTACCTTGGCCTTGAGTATTTGTCTGTTGTCCCTGGGTGGGATTCCGCCCCTGGCTGGTTTCTTCGGCAAAATCTACCTGTTCTGGGCAGGTTGGCAAGCGGGAGCCTACGGCTTGGTGATTATTGGTTTGCTCACTAGCGTCGTGTCCATCTACTACTACATTCGCGTCGTCAAGATGATGGTGGTAAAAGAACCCCACGAAATGTCCGATGCGGTGAAGAATTACCCAGAGACTCGTTGGAATTTGCCAGGAATGCGGCCAATCCAGGTGGCGATTGTGTTTACCCTTGTCACCACCTCGTTAGCAGGAATCTTGTCTAATCCCTTGTTCACATTGGCCAACAACTCCGTCAGCCGTACCGAGATGTTGAGAGCGGCGATCGCCCCCACCCCCGTTGAAACCGTCAGCCTCGACACCACTGCAAAGTAAACGCCCCAGATTCAAGATTCAGATCCCCGGTTTCTTGAAGAAACCGAGGATCTCCTGGGGACATGGGTTACAGGAAAAGTGATGATGTTGAGCAAGCGTTAGTAGGGTGATGGCAATCATGCCTCAGTCCGTTGGATTAATTGGAAAAGTGATGGGTCTCTCGCTGCTGATCTCCCTAGCGATTAAGTACCTACTGCCATTTTTGACCATCCCTGCTACCGATGCGGTGGCCCTAGGGATCGTGTTGTTGCCCTCCCTGATCATGCTGGTGCTGTTGGGTTGGCGATCGCGTCTGACTAACCGGACCAACTGATGGGAATTACGCGCACCATTGATGACATCAACACCAAGATCGCGGATCAACGAGCGGTGGTCTGGACGGTGGAAGATGTCAAAGCCAAGGTGGGGGAACTGGGAATCGAGGCGATCGCCCAGCAAGTGGATGTGATTACCACGGGCACCTTTGAGCCAATGGAGTCCTCCGGGGCGATTTTGAATCTGGGACACACCGATCCGCCCCTGAATATTCGCCGTTGTTGGCTGGATGGGGTGCTGGCCTACTCTGGCTTTGGGGCCGTGGACTTATATTTGGGCGCGACCCAACCCGCCGACTATGCCGGACTGGGTGAAATCATGGAAGGAGAAGAGGTGCGGGAGCGGGGCGGTGGCCACGTCATCGCTGATTTGATTGCCGGAAAATCCATTCCCTTCCGTGCCCTGGGCCATCCCTCCGATTGCTATCCTCGCTCATCTTTTGAAACCATCATTGATCGGGATACCATTAACCAGTTTTATTTATTTAATCCCCGTAATCTCTATCAGAATTTCATTGTCGTGGTGAATGGCGGCGATCGCCCCTTGTGGACCTACTGCGGTCCCCTCCAGCCTCGCCTTGGCAATGCGGTTTATTCTAATCCCGGTGCCCTCTCTCCCCTCTGGAATGACCCCGACTTACAGCTAGTGGGCATCGGCAGTCGCATTTTTCTGGGCGGTGGCATCGGCTATGTGGCCTGGGAAGGCACCCAACATTTTCCCCTACAACGGCGCTTGCCCAATCACACCCCCATTGGCCCCGCCGCCACCCTGGCCCTGATTGGGGATGCCAAACAAATGACCCCAGAATGGGTCCGGGGCTGCTACTTCAAAGGCTTTGGTCCCTCCATTATGCTAGGAGTCGGTATCCCCTTACCTGTCTTGAACGAAACCGTCGTGGAACGCTGCACCATTCAAGATCAAGATATTGTCGCTCCGGTGGTGGATTTAGCCATCCCCCGCCGAATCCGCCCCACCTTTGGTCTAGTCAGCTACGCCCAACTCAAATCCGGCTCCATCACCCTGGAAGGGCGCAAAGTTCGCACGGCTCCCCTTGCCAGTATTTCCCTTTCTCGACAGGTGGCAGTGGAATTAAAGCAGTGGATTGAAGCTGGGGAGTTTCGGCTGGCTAAACCTGTTGCCTCCATTCCGGGCGATCGCGCCTTTTTAGCCCAAGATGGTCGGGGAACCTAGCCCTACTTAAGGGAAATTACCTAAAAATCTCCGGATATTCACGTAGGGCTGGGGATAAGAGAATTATGCCAATCTTCGCGATTGAGATCATCCAACCTTTATCGCGATAGCCAATCTTAGCTAGGACGTGCTTGTGGGAATGCTTCGAGTTCCCACCAAGGATGTTTCTGTCCTACCTGAAGTTGCCCATTGCGATAAAAGCCAGCCCTCTAATTAAAAGGAAAAAATAATGTTCACAACCCTCCCAAATCCCCAGCCCTCGACATCAGTTGCACTCCTAACCAATGGTAGCAAGGGCGCCGCTGTCAGCCAGCTCCAGACCCAACTCAACCAGTTTTATGGTTCACCGTTGCAAGTCAATGGAGTGTTTGACGCAAAAACAGAAGCATTCGTCTGGACCTTCCAATCCGCCTGTCAGTTGACGACCGATGGCATTGTAGGGGAAAAGACTTGGACTTATTTGAATGAATTGACACCCTACGTGGGCTTGTTAACCGTCAGACTTAGCCTTGGTAGCACAGGCAGTGCAGTGAAGTATATCCAGGCACGGTTGAACAGCTATTTCACCCCACAGCCAACAACGTCCTACCAGTATTTAGCCCTTGACGGTGTTTTTGGCACGAAAACGGCGGCTGAAGTGAAGCGTTTTCAACGTCTCTTCGCCCTACCGATGGATGGGATTGTGGACGCAGATTTCCTCTACTATCTTGAATCCGCAGACATGGCTAAGAATCACCACGATTAGCACAATTAGCAATCCGATCGCTCTCCTTAGGAAACAACTTACGCGAACAAATTACTTGGCAGAACTGGAATTGGACGCTACAAGATATCAGTAGGGGGTTTTGCGCTCCCGATGGGTTTACGATAATCTACGGTAGCGTCCACAGAGGTGTTTCCCTTGAACCAACTGTCTAACCAGCGCATTTCGATTTCGTTGACCACGTTGTTCTTGGTCCCAGTGCTATTTTTTGCGCTAGTGGTATTGTGGCAACTACGGCGACTGATTGTGCTGTTGCTGATCTCTGTGGTACTGGCAGCCGCGATCGCCCCCATCGTTGCTTGGGCAGAACGGTGGCGGGTTCCCCGTTGGCTGAGCGTTATTTTGATTTATCTAGGATTAATTAGTGGCCTCACAGGGGTCATTCTGCTGATTGGGCCGACTGTGTTTGATCAGCTTCAGCGGCTACTTTTCCAGGTACCAGAAGGGATCAAAAGTTTAATCATCACAATTAAACAATGGATGCTGACCCAAAATGATGAGCAAGCCGATGTGATCAACCGCTTATTTGGGCAAGTGTTAGATGTCCAGGGACTAGCCTCTTGGGGAATTCGCTCAACCCAGCAGTTACTCGCCCGATCGGTCAGCGTCACCACCGATATCGTGGGCGGAGTGCTCAGCCTGATCTTAGCCCTATTTATCTCCGGCTACATGGTCTCCGACAGCCGCAAGTTAGTCCGTAGCCTCACCCGTCTCTTTCCTCAACCTTGGGACGATCGTCTTATGGCTCAAGCTTCCCCCATCAGTCGCCGTATTGGTAGTTATGTGCGGGGTCGCATTTTAGTGTCGGCCATTCTCAGTGTTGCTACAACCACCAGTTTACGGATTTTGGGACTCCCTGATTTTGCCGTTGCCTTGGGGGCGATCGCAGGTCTCACGAATCTGATTCCCTTCATTGGCCCCATCCTAGGAGCCATCCCCGCCCTAATCGTCGCCATTTCCCAAGGCTGGTGGATGGTGCTGTGGGTCTTTATTCTATTTGTGGTAATTCAGAATTTGGAAACCTACGTCCTTGATCCGGTCTTAGTGGGCAGTTCCGTCGGCGTACACCCGCTGTATCAACTGCTGGCCGTGATCGGTGGGACTCAGTTGTTGGGAATTATTGGAGCAATAATTATTCCCCCTTGGGTGGCAGGAGCTGCGGTGTTGTTAGAAAATCTCTATCTCCAGCCCAAGATGATGGCGGAACGACAACCCACCTTGGCCCCTATTGAGGCGGTTTCTACCCAACCTTAGGAATACTCATGAATAACCATGAATAACGCTAATCATCACTCCTATTCTGGCTGTGGGTTCCTGCTCATCATCTTACTGCTGTTGGGGGGAGGGGCTTGGTGGTGGCGGTTATTCCCTTTCCAGCGCATTGGCAACCGCAACTATCACGCCCAACTGGAAGTCAGAAACTATGTTGCAGTCTTAAACCGTGCCCAACAAGCATACTATCTAGAAAACAAGCGATTCACGACCAATATCACAGCTCTAGATGCTGGCATCGACGATGAAACCCAATTGTTCAGGTATCAAGCCACGGTGCTGAGTGACTGGGCAATCCAGCATAGCGGCACCTCTAAGCAAGAATCTTTGTCTTTCTACGGCTACACCGGGCTTGTGTGGGTGGTTCCTGAGTCAGCGTCACCCCAAACAGGCACAGAAGGAGCAACGTTACCAGATGGCTCAGCCACAGCCGGCAATCTTGTCTCTCAATCGCTGCTGTGTATCAGCGATCAACGCACCTCAGCACCGCCCCCCACGTTTGAATTACCAGCGCCCCCCATCACGGCAGAGACAGAAATACAGTGTCCAAAAGGCTACACAAAACAATCGTGATCAGTTAGGTGATTTCCAAGAAAAAATATACCGCTGTAGGGTGCTGTTAGCGCCAGCGTAACGCACCGCAGTTGGTAATTTTTTTACAAGAAATGGCCTTAGCTCCGTTCCCTATTAGGACGATACCTTTCCCAGATTCCCAATCATGCAGGAGCCGCATCTGAAGAAATTCCTGAGTCGCCTGTCCATTTGTCTCTAGGAACGATATGATGCAAAATATTGTACCTTTGTACTTTTTTGAATTTAGGTTGCCGTCACGGACTGTCTGCTGCTATGCCCACCCCGTCCCATTCCCTCACTCTTAATGCCATTGGTACGGTCAAAGGCCCTGGTGAAAATGGCAACCAATATGTGTTTATTACTTCAGATAATCGCTATGTCAAAATTGGCGAATTTGTCTTCTATCAGGTGGCCCCGCAAGAGGCCGTGTCCACCAACGGCAAGCATCCCACCGTCCTGAAAATTCTCGGTAAAATCTCCGATCGCCGCCTCATCGACCACCTGCCCGATCGAATTTTTGCGGATACCGAAATTGATCCGGAGGCGATCGCCGCCCTTGTTGGCTTTGCTGATCCCAATCCTGCCATCTATGAGGTGACGGTGGACGTGGTGGGGTATTTCGACAAAAATCTCGGCTTTGTCAATCCCCGCCAAGCGCCCCAGCCGGGAACTAAGGTTTGTCTGGCGGATGATGCCATGCTGGAGCAGGTGTTGAATAAGCGGGTGCCGGGGGCAACCGGGGCCGCGCACATTGGTCACTTGTTGTTGCGGGAGACGGGGGCGGTGCCCATTGCCCTGGATGTGAAGGAAGTCGCCAGTACCCACATGGCGATTTTGGCGGGCACGGGATCGGGAAAATCCTACACGGCAGGGGTATTGGTGGAGGAATTTATGCGACCTCAAAATCGAGCGGCGGTGCTGATTTTTGATCCTCATGGGGAGTACGGCACCTTGTCCGATATGCGCGGCCATCCTGATTTTGAGGGAGATGATGGTTACTCACCCCAGGTGAAAGTATTGACTCCGGATGACGTGCGAATCAGGATTTCGTCCTTGGATTACTACGATATTTTGACGTTGCTGCCGAGTATGAGCGATCGCCAACAGGCCATTCTCAACAAAGCCTTCGCCATCCTCAAAAAGCATCGCAAGGGAGAGTATCGCTGGGCCGTGCAGGACTTGATTTCGGCGGTATACGAAGCGGACAGCAGCCAGGACGAAGATGGTAACGAGAAAATAGGGTCATCAGCCCCGGCAATTGAGTGGAAGCTAGAAAAATTGGCGCGATCGGATTACTTCCATCCCCAACAACACTTGTCCCCCAAAGACTTATTTGAACCGGGACAGGTGACGGTGCTGCAAATGAATGAGATTAGCCAGGAGGAGCAGCAGGTGATTTGTGCTGCGGTGCTGCGGCAAGCCTCCAGTGCTCGGATGGATACCCAGAAGGAGAAAATTGAATCGGATGATGAGAATTACTTGCCCTACCCCGTGTTCATCCTGATTGAAGAAGCGCACCGCTTTGCCCCGGCCCACGAACCCTCCCGCTGTAAGATGATTTTGCGAACGATTTTGAGTGAGGGTCGCAAGTTCGGCCTGGGGGTGGGTTTGATTACCCAGCGTCCCGGCAAGCTGGATTCCGATGTGTTGTCCCAGTGCATGAGCCAGTTTTTGATGCGAATTGTCAATCCCAGTGACCAAGACAGCCTCAAGTATGGGGTGGAAGCGGCGGGACGGGATTTGCTCAAGGAGTTACCGGCGTTAACCAAGGGTCAGGTGATTATTGCTGGAGCTTGCGTCAATACCCCGGTGCTGTGTCAGGTGCGGAAGCGGTTGACCA
>JBFRWC010000013.1:0-21046 GCA_051439365.1 Leptolyngbyaceae cyanobacterium | reverse complement strand
GTGTATAAGAGACAGCCCCCACTTCCCTCTCCCAACGCCTCCCTCCCGCACCCTCACTCCCCACCACTCCTCCCCCCCCCTTGCCCGATCCCGATGAGCTGTTGCGATCGCCCGATCCTTCTACTATTCCAAGCTTCGATGACAGCAACGACGACGATAACCTCACCATCTTTGTGAAACGGTTTGAAGTATTGGGAAACACCGCTTTTAGTGCGACCGAGATCAATGCAGCCCTGGCTCCCTTTACTCATCGGGAACTATCTCTATCGGAACTGTATGCGGCTCGTACCGCCATCACTCAGCTTTACCTGGAGGCCGGATATGTACTTTCTGGGGCCTACATTCCGCCTCAAGAACCGGAAAACAACGTGATTCAAATTCAGGTGATTGAGGGGCGGCTAACGGACATTGAAATTAATGGCCAGCAGCGGTTGCGATCGCAATATATCCGTAATCGCCTTGCCTTGGCAGACGGGCCTCCCCTTCATCTCGACAATTTAGTAGAACAGTTACGACTCTTGCAGCTTGATCCTCTGATTGACAATATTTCGGGAGAACTAGCAACAGGTTTGGAACCGGGGACTGGAATTCTCAAGGTCAATGTGGAGGAAGCCGATAGCTTCTCCGTTGATCTGGTGACAGACAATGATCGGACTCCCACGGTCGGTTCCTGGCAGCGCGGGTTTGATTTAGTTCAAGGTAATTTAACGGGGCGCGGCGATGCCTTTCAGTTTGCCTACAACAATACCAATGGCAGCAACGAGATCAATGCTAGTTACACGATTCCAGTTAATCCTCGCAACGGCAGCGTCAATGTGCGCTATGGCCTGACTGATAGTCATGTAATTGAAGACCCCTTTGATATCTTGGATATCGATTCGGAATCTCGCTACTACGAACTTACCTATCGTCAACCGATTATCGAGACCCCAACTCAAGAATTAGCCCTCAGCCTCACCGCCTCTCGTCAGGAAAGTCGCAGCTTGTTTCTAGAAAATATTGCCGGGGAAGCCATTCCGTTTCCATCCTTGGGCGCGGATGAAGATGGACGGATTCGGGTGTCTGTATTGCGGTTTGCCCAGGAGTGGACCCGCCAGGGACGGGAAGAGGTGCTAGCGGTGCGATCGCAATTCAACGTCGGTCTTGATGTATTTGACTCCAGCATCAACAGTGATGCCCCCGATAGTCAGTTTGTCTCCTGGCAGGGTCAAGCCCAGTGGGTGAACTTGCTGGCAGACGATACCTTACTGCTGCTACGGGCCGAAGCTCAGCTAACCGGGAATAGCCTGGTGCCGTTGGAGCGATTTGGCCTGGGAGGTCGCCGGACGGTACGGGGGTATCGCCAAGATTTGCTGTTGACCGATAGCGGGGTGTTGGCCAGTGCCGAGGTGCGGTTGCCCATTTACCGCAACCGCAAACACGACAGCCTAGTCCAAATTGTGCCCTTTGTGGATGTGGGGACGGGGTGGAATGCCAATGATTCTGGGAATCCGACTCCAAATACCATTGTGGGGACGGGGCTAGGGGTGTTATGGCAGCAGGGCGATCGCTTTTCCGGTCAGTTCACCTGGGGGATTCCCCTGACGGAGGTAGTGCAAGGAGAGGGGACGCTGCAAGAAGATGGTTTGTATTTTTCGCTACGCTATCGCCTTTTTTAGCTGGAATAGTAGACCAGATTGGATGACTATTAAAATGTTGATCTTGAGGATGGCGCAGGAGAGATGAAATTGATCAAACGGCTTTTTTCACACCCGGTTTTACGTTCTTGGCAACCCGAAAAAATCAGACGACGGTTGATCTACGCGCTATTGACCTGGATTACCTTCGCTTTCTGCCTCACCATCCAACCCACCACCGCCACCCACTCCCCCACTCCCCCACTCCTTAAGACGGAGGACAGAGGGCGGAGGGCGGAGGACGGAAATCAAAACTCCCCCACTCCCCACTCCCCACTCCCCCACTCCCTCCTAAAACAAAGCCAACAACTATACGAAGCCAGACAATACGAAGCTGCGATCGCCCTCCTTCAACAAACCATCACCACAGCAGAGCAATCCGGTGATCTCTCCACTCAGGTTACAGCACACCGAAATTTGGCCTTGATTTACCAACAGTTGCGCCAATTTGACGCAGCAGCAGATGCGATCGCCACCGCCTTGCCATTCCTCGATGCCATCAGTCCACCCCAGCAATCCGCTCTCCGGGCTTCCCTATTAGATGTCCAGGGGGGTATCGAATTTGCTCAGGGCCAACCAGAGACAGCGCTGGAAAACTGGCAACAGGCTGAAGCAATCTATGACGAGTTAGGTGCTGATCAAGATGTTCTCCAAAACCGGATTAATCAGGCGCAAGCTCTGCAAAATCTCGGCTTTTACCGTCAGGCGATCGCCCTCCTCGTTCCCATTACCAGCAACGTATCCGAGCAGCCTGACTTTGCCCACCGTGCCATTGCTCTACGCAGTCTAGGAGATGCTTGGCGCTTGGTGGGCAATTTTGAACAATCGAAAACGGCACTGCAAACCAGCATCGAGATGGCCCAGCGATTACAGCGGCAGGATTTAGTTCACACTGCCCAACTCAGTTTAGCCAATACCTTTAACGCCAACGGAGAGAGCGATCGCGCTAGTGATCGGTACCAAATGCTGATTGATACTGCATCTGGGGATATTCGTGCTCAAGCCTTGAGTAATCAGATTCGTCTATTGATAGATGGTAATCAAATGAGCGCCGCTGCTCCATTATGGTCAATGGTTATCCCGCACTTGGATCGTCTTCCCATTAGTCAGTCCACCCTTTTTACGAGGGTGAATGTCGCCCAAAGTTTTCTCAAGTTAGTTGGCTCCACCAGCACTGAAACCAATGGGCCATCCCAGGCAGATTTGGCTCATCAGTTGGCGATCACCATTCGTCAGGCTAGGGCCTTGGGCGATCGCCGCGCCGAATCCTATGCGATTGGCACCCTGGGCAAACTCTACGAACAAAACCAGCAGTGGGATGATGCCCAACAACTCAGCGAAACCGCCCTCCAGATCACCCAAACCAGCAACGCCACCGATATAGCCTATCTCTGGCAGTGGCAGCTAGGCCGTATTTACAAAGCTCTGGGGGATAACAGTAACGATCTATTGTTCAAACAGCGGCAGTATGACAAAGCCACCCACGCCTACACCGATGCCGTGGAAACCCTAAAGGTGCTCAGAACTGATTTGGCTAGCATCAATGCCAAGGTACAGGTGTCATTTCAAGAGAGTGTCGAGCCAATTCACCGTGATTTGGTCAGCCTATTGCTAGACGAGGAACGCCAAACGGTAACACCCGAAAAGATAGAGCAGGCTCGTCAAGTGATTGAATCGCTGCAACTGGCGGAACTGGATAACTTTTTCAAAGAAGCCTGTCTGGATAAGCAAGAGACCGATGTGGACACCCTCGATTCCAATGCGGCGGTGATTTATCCGATTATGTTGCGCGATCGCCTTGAAGTGGTCGTCAGTCTACCCAACCAAGACCTACGTCACTATGCCACACCCATTGCCAGAGATCGTATCGAAGAGTTAGTCAGACAGTTGCGACAGGATCTAACCTTGCGAATTGGTACTCGCTTTCGCTCCGGGGTGTCGGAGTTGTACGACTGGATGATCCGTCCGGCGATCGCTGACTTGGAATCCCATCAAATCAATACCCTTGTCTTTGTGTTGGATGGGTCGTTACGCAATGTACCGATGGCGGCGCTTTATGATGGCCAGTCCTTTCTAGTGGAGCACTACAGCATTGCTGTCACGCCGGGATTACAGCTCGTCAACTCTCGCCCCATTCAAGAGCAGTCCCTACGGGTTCTCACCGGAGCATTGAGCGAAGCCCGTCAAGGGTTTTCTGCTCTCCCCAACGTCTTACGAGAGGTCGAACAAATTCAGGCCACTGTACCCTCCCAGGTCTTGCTGGACGAATCGTTTACCCAGGAATCATTTCAATCAGCCCTGCAAACCGAGGCTGAGCCGATTGTTCATTTAGCGACCCACGGTAACTTCTCATCGAATAAAGACCAAACGTTTCTCCTAACCTGGGATGGTGTGCTGGACATCGCTTCTTTGAATGATGTGCTACGGGTATCCGCTCTCAATCAGCAAGGACCGATTGAGCTATTGGTGCTCAGCGCTTGCCAAACCGCTGCCGGAGACAAAGAAGCCGCTTTGGGGTTAGCAGGGATGGCAGTACGAGCTGGGTCCCGCAGTACGGTGGCAACCCTCTGGCAAGTGAACGATGAGGCGACCGCCCTTCTGATGGAAACGTTTTACCAAGAATTAGCCAGTAAGGAGGTGTCCAAGGCAGAAGCGCTGCGTCAGGCGCAACTCCGCATCCTTCAGGAACCCAAGTTTCGCCAACATCCCTATGTCTGGGCCGCATTTATTCTAGTGGGGAACTGGCTTTAGGGGCAAACCTGATTGACTGACAAAACTGCCTAAAACCTTGTCCCTGCCTTGGGTCAGGAGACCTGACCCCTACAGTGTCCCAATCCCTTGTAGGGGAGCGGTTTCCGCGCCCAAGCCCCAATTTTTGTCAGTCAACCAGGGGGCAAACTCCAGTGCCATCTGATTTTTAGTGATTGGTGTCACTCTAGAACATAACTCATCCCACTCCAAAGGCAAAGCCCTGAACAAACCTGAACTTTTCACTGAATAAAGCTGAACTTTACTGTATTTTCTCCCTCATGTGAATGGGCGATAGTAGATGCATCGAAACGAACACAACACATCAACACATCGGAGAACACATTCATGACTATCAACAACACCATTCAAGCGACTCGCCAAACTCAACTGCCTCTAGTTCCCTCAACAAAAGGTGGTATGCCCCAGATGAAATCAGCTCGATTATCAGCCAATTGGAAAACCGAAAATGGTCAGCTTGTCTGCCACTGGGTTCTACAGTAATCGCTTTCACTTCAACAACGACCGAGATTCGATTCAACACACCAACACAACGGAGAACACACTCATGTCTTTAATCTATCGTGGTCAGTCTACTCAACCCTCTGCTACTTCTGAGACTGTAGAAACCGGAATGACTGGAACCTTTATGGGTCGCTCTTATGCCATCCGTAAGTCATTACAACCTGCCCAGCGCAATACTCCCACTCTTCAATATCGCGGCACTCTCTACTAAATCGTAACCAAACCTTGTTAATTACCTACCCCAATAAACCCATGAACCACATTAATCACTCTTCCATTCCTTACGGCACATCTGAAAGCGTTATCGGCGCTTACGTTCCCAGTGAATTCATTGAATCAACTCCCACCAAGACCGAAAACCAGAAACCCCAAACAGATGACACGGCTGTCGCCAATGGGTTAGGTCTATTGCTTGTGAGCATCTTTGTCGTCATCAGCGGTCTTTCGATGATTTCAGTGACCGCAACATTGGCTGAAATTTGGACGAATCAGGCACAGCAGGAAATCAATTCTCATATCACTCCCAGCACATGGCGCTTTTAAGCGGTGTCGCCAAAAGCCTGAGCCATCCAAGAAACGTTCTAAGTCATCGCTTCATTTTTCCTGATAACTCCCTACCTCACACATTAAGGAGATACCCCATGAACTCCACTCCCTTTGTTTACCTGTATCACAACAACACTTCTACTATTCAAATTATTCGGGTTGAGCAAACGCCTCATGGATGCATTGAACGCACCGTCTTACCTCAGCAACGCATTTGGTTTGAAGCCACCCCTGAGAGCTATTTAGAAGTACAACCCGCGATTTTTAGCAGTATCGGAGCACCAGAGCGAATTCCCTGTCAACAACTGCAAATTCCGGTTTATGATGCATGTCCCATTGCTGCATGAGGTTATATCTATGTTTCAGAAAATTGTGATTGTGGGTGCTGGTCCAGCAAGGCTATTGTTGGACCACCATCTTCCTTGCCCGTGGCCACTACCAGGTGAAGATATACGAGCGTCGTCCCGATCCTCAATGTGTCGGATCGTCAGGCCAGCGGACCTTTCCTATTTCTCTTTGAGGGATTGACGATGATGAGATTGAATCAGTTGTTTGACCAGCCTTATTTCACGCAACGGGCCATCTGGTCACGATTTCGATGGGTTTGGATGGTGCTGCTTAGCCTGCTGATTGCGGTGGGAATTATCTGCTGGCGATCGCCCACATGGTCATTTTCCCATCCCCTAGAACAGACAGAAGCCGTAGGCGATCGCCCACCGAATCCTCCTGACAATCCATTCCAGAGTCTCAGTAACACACCTGAAGATCCATTTTGGGTGGATGCTGATGCCGGGACCGTATGGAACATTTTCGGGCTGCAAATTGTAGGCAAGGTCATGAGCGCCCAAACCAATGGGAAATATGCGGTAGTCATCACCACTACCCCTCCTGGCGGTGGCCCACCCTTGCATGTCCATCAGCGTGAGGATGAGCTGTTTTATATCCTGGAGGGAACCTACGAATTTCAGTTTGGTGATGAAACCGTCACGGCGAATCAGGGAGACATGGTGCATCTGCCCCGACAGATTCCCCACCGCTTTCGGAATATGGGGGAGCAACCCGGTGTGACCATGAACACCATGACTCCCGGTGGATTTGAGCAGTTTTTTGTGGACATCGATCAGCTGCCGAAAGACCAACCCCTTGACCGTCAACAGGTTGCAGCGATCGCCCATACCTACGGCCTCCAGTTCTTACCTGAAGCATCATAGACTATCGGGGATCTGGCAGCGATCGCCCCGGTTAAGCATGTCGCCCGATATCACAAGACGACAGAGAGTCCAGTCACTCCCCAGGTTCTAGCCCCCGGCTTCTTCGAGAAGCCGGGGGGCTAGAACTTGGACTTCTCCGTATTATTCGGGTCGATTTCAGCATATTCACTTAGTCCATACTCCAACTCATAGGGCATATTCAAGGGTGGGTGTCCTAGCAAACGAAGGTGATGCTGCATTGTCAACTCTCAGGAGGTTGGGTTCATGGTTCTCCGCTGGTGTGGGGTCGTTGGATTGGGTTTGGGCAGTGCCTTGCTATTGGCTGGTACCACATCGGCATCGGCACAAACGGTGACCCCCGACAGCACAGTCAACACAGTCGTCAGTACCCCTGTTAGTGGTCAGTTTGTCATTACAGGGGGCACCATCCAAGGCGATAATTTGTTCCACAGCTTCGACACCTTTTCCCCCCAGAATTGGGCCACCCTGTTTGATCTGACCGATAGCAGCTATGGCGATCGCACTGCTGCCATCAGTCGTATTATTAACCGGGTCACAGGTGGTAATGCTTCCAATATTGATGGATTCCTGCAAGTATCCGGCGGTAACTTGCCCGATCTATTTCTAATTAACCCCAATGGCATCATCTTTGGTCCCAATGCTCGTCTAGCAGTCCCCGGTTCGTTCATTGCCAGTACTGCTGAGAGCCTTGCGTTTGCGGATGGCACCACCTTTGCCGCCAACGACACCACGGTTAATCCCTTGCTGACCATCACCGCTCCCATCGGCTTAAACCTGGGAGCCAGTCCAGCTCCGATTGAAGTGCAGGGCAATGGTCACAATTTGACAGCGGCAGATTCCCTGTTCAGTCCCACGATCCCAGGAACGGACTTAACCGGATTATTGACGGCGACTCCGGGACAAACCTTGGGTCTGCTGGGAGGCGATCTGACGTTAACCGGGGGCACTGTCACTGCGATCGACGGTCGGGTTGAGTTGGGGGCTGTGGGCAATGGCGACCCGACTCAGGTGGGATTGTCGTTCACTCCTCTGGGATGGCAATTTGATTATGCTGGAGTCGAAAGCTTTGGGGATATTACCTTGAGTGAACGAGCTGCTGCTTATGCCAGTGGGATCACCACCCCTGGCTCGATGCAACTGGTGGGTCGGCAAATGACTCTGGCGGATGGCTCGATGGCCTTGCTGCAAACCTTGGGACCAGTGCCGGGAGGCGGATTGGACGCGATCGCCTCCAAAGGGATCACCGTCATGGGCACTACTGCTACCGATCTCCTCCGAAGCCAGATTCGCACAGAGTCTTTGGGAGCGGGGCAAGGGGCTGATATCTCCATTGTGACCCCTCACTTGCGCCTCCAAGTGGGAGGTCGAGTCGAAGCCTCCAGCTTTGCCGATGGTGGGAGTGGGAATCTCACGATTCAGGCAGAAGATGTTGTTGAAATTACCGGTTTTTCTCCGATCTTACCCACCATCTTTAGCATTTTGACAACCGCGACCTTTGGCACTGGGAATGCCGGAGACATCACCATTGACACCGCGACGTTATCGTTGCGTGAGGGCGGCAGCCTGTCAGCATCAACGATTCTGGGAACTGGAGACGGGGGGAACGTTCTCATTAATGCGTCTGAACGGGTAGAAGTGATTGGTGGTTCCCCATTCGCACCGAGCGGCTTGGATGCTAGCTCTATTTCATCGGGGAATGCTAACTCGATTACAGTCAACACGCGCCAAGTGGTTGCGCGAGGGGGGGGATCAATTGGGACTCAGGCGATCGCCAGCGGATCAGCGGGTGACGTGATCATCCGTGCTTCAGACTTTGTTGAAATCACGGGTAGCTTGCCAATAGGCCCACGCATTTCAAACAGTCAAATTGCATCCAGTGCCGTCATCAGCCCAGAAGTCAGTGAAGCCTTTGGCTTTCCCTCCGAACCCACGGGAAACTCAGGCAGTGTAGACATTCAAACCCCTCAGTTAACCCTGAGCCAGGACGGGTTAGTCTCGGTTCAAAACCAGGGCACCGGGGATTCTGGGAATTTGCAGATTGCAGCAGAGGTGATCTTGCTCGACCTTGGCGGGGGCATTACGGCCAGCACCACGTCAGGTGAAGGCGGCAATATTGGTTTGCACGTCCAAGACCTGCTAGCACTCCAGAACGAGAGCCTGATTTCAGCCGAGGCCGGGGGGACGGGCAATGGCGGCAATATCACCTTGCAAGCCCCATTTATCATTGGGGTTGATAACAGTGATCTGATCGCCAACGCGGTCTTCGGCAATGGCGGCAATATTCAAATTGCCACCCAGGGGATCTTTGGCCTAGAGTTTCGCGAAGAACGGACCCCGGACAGCGATATCACCGCTAGCTCCCAGTTTGGAGTCAGTGGCACCGTGACCATTACCGACTTAGAGGTAGACCCCAGGGCAGACGCAGCGGAACTGACGACAGATTTTGTCGATCCCAGTACGATGGTGGCCCAGAGTTGTGGGACACAGCTTGCAGGTGATGAGTTTATCGTCACTGGGCGGGGCGGTGTGCCCCCGACTCCCACGGCGCTGCTGGCCTCGGAGCGGACCTGGCAAGATGTGCGTGACCCGTTGGCCTATATGGATACCGTAGATAGCACGGATACCAGGGCAATGGGAGGGGCGATCGCCACTCCCATCGCCACTCCCGCCACCACTCCCATCGCAGAAGGAGCCTTGGTAGAAATCAATAGTTGGCGGCAGACTCCAGATGGGCAAATGGAACTGATCGTTATCAGTTCTACGCCAGTGATCCGAATCTCCCCGTACGGCTTGCACTGTCAATCACTAAAGTATCCTTAATTCTTAGAAGGTTAGTCTCATGGTTCTCCACCCCTCTCATCTCCTGGGACTCGGTCTATTCAGTGTTCTGTTATGGTCTGGCACTGCTAGAGGGCAAACTGTAACTCCGGATGGTACCATCAACACCGTCGTCAGTTCCCCTAACAGCAATCGGGTTCTGATTACTGGAGGTACTCTCCAAGGTGAGAATTTATTCCATAGCTTCACCACCTTCTCTCCCCAATCTTGGGCGGCTCACTTTGATCTGACAGACGAGAGTTATAACGGCAGTGCCGATGCAGTCGGCCTCATCATCAGCCGCGTCACGGGCAACAACGCCTCTAGGATTGATGGCCTACTTCAGGTATCCGGTGGGAGTTCCCCGAATCTATTCTTAATCAATCCCAACGGGATCATCTTTGGCCCTAATGCCCATTTGAATGTTCCTGGCTCATTTATTGCCAGCACTGCTGAAGGTCTTGAGTTTGCTGATGGCACTACCTTTGCCACGGACGACACCACCCCCAACCCCCTACTCACCATCACCGCCCCCGTCGGGTTAAATTTGCCTGCGAATCCTGCCCCGATTCAGGTGGAGGGCAATGGCCATCATTTGGGTCTATTGGCTGAGAACCCAGTCTTTGGGCCAACGATTCCAGGAATGGAGATGGCTGGCTTGATGACGGCAGTTTCAGGGCAAACCCTGGGCTTCCTGGGGGGAGAACTGAGAATGACAGGCGGAACTGTCATAGCCCTGGATGGTCGGGTTGAACTGGGGGCGGTTGGGGGCAACAGTCCAGCCCAGGTCGGGTTGTCTCTCACCTCAACCGGATGGCAATTTGACTATTCGGGAGTAGAAAGCTTTGGCGATATTGTCTTGAGTCAACAGGCAGCGGCCTACGCTAGTGGGATAACCACTCCAGGGTCAATGCAGCTTGTGGGGCAGCAAATCACTCTGACTGATGGCTCGATGGCTCTGCTTCAGAGCTTAGGACCAGTGCTGGGGGGAGGATTACGGGCGATCGCTTCTGAGGGAATTAATATTATTGGAACTGTCCCCACAACGCTGTTGCGGAGCCAAATTCGCACCGAGGCGCTGGGCACAGGACGGGGAGCGAATCTCTCAATTATTACACCTCGCTTGCAGATACAAGACGGAGGCCGAGTCGAGACCACCACCTTTGCTCATAGTGACAGTGGCGATCTCACCATCCAGGCAGCAGATGCAGTAGAGGTCACAGGCTTCGCCCCTGGCTTACCTGAAATGTTTAGCTCATTGTCATCCACGACCCTTGGCTCAGGAAGGACAGGGAATCTGACGATTGACACCGTTAGGTTATCGGCGCAAGCAGGGGGATTCGTGTCGGTAGCGACGCTCTTTGGTACCGGGAACAGCGGTAATCTCGTCGTTCATGCAACAGAGCGAGTCGAAGTGATGGGTGGCACCTCCCTATTCCCAAGCGCCGTCAATGCTAATTCTATCTCCTCTGGGGATACTAACTCAGTCACAATCAATACGCAGCAGTTGGTGGTCCAAGATGGCGGCTTAGTCGGGAGTCAGGCGTTCGCCAGTGGTTCAGGGGGAAATGTTATCATTCGAGCCTCAGAGTTTATTGAAGTCACCGGGAGTAGCCCAACCACAGGGGTCTCTCAAATTGGAGCCAGTGTCATTATTGCTCCAGGGGTTAATACCGTCTTTGGTTTGTCCTCTGATCCGACTGGGCAAGCTGGTAGTGTGGAGATAGCGACTCCCCGTTTAAGAGTGAGTGATCGAGGAGCCGTTTCGGTCCAAAATGAAGGCACAGGGGCTTCTGGGGATTTGCAGATTGCCGCAGATCTAATCTTGCTTGACGCTGATGGGCGTATTACGGCCAGCACGGTAACAGGTGGTGGTGGCAATATTGGGTTAAGAGTGGCAAATCTCCTATTACTTCAGGATGGGAGCTTGATCTCAGCCGAGGCTGGAGGAAGGGGGAACGGGGGCAATCTTGACATTGACGCTCCGAAAATTGCAGGGTTGGAGAATAGTGATATGGTTGCTACGGCAGTGTTTGGGAACGGCGGCAATATCCAAATTACGACCCAAGCGATCTTTGGTCTAGAGTTTCAGGCCGAACTCACGCCAGCCAGCGATATCACGGCCAGCTCGCAATTTGGAGTGAGTGGTACGGTCGCGATCGCCGAATTGGAAGTGGACCCAAGGTCAGAGGCAGTGGAATTGGCAACAGAATTTGTCGATCCTAGCAGAGTGATTGTTCAGGGCTGTGGGGCGCAAATGCAGGGCAATGAGTTTATTGTGACTGGGCGAGGTGGGGTGCCGCCAGCACCTACGACTCCGCTGACACCCGATCGCACTTGGCAGGATGTGCGTGACCCGTCAGCCTACCTGGATAACGTTCCCATAACCGCTACTACGATTGCGCCTGGCGCAGAATCCTGGGTGGAAATGAATCGTTGGCTGCTAGCCCCAGATGGGGCGATAGAATTAATTGCCACCCCTCCCACAACCATCGTCGCCCCCACTGTGACCTGTCCTGTCAGTCCCTTGCGAACAAAATATTAGGAATTTCCTTCCCATCGCAGGTGCCTTACGGGAAGTGATGATTAACTGAGAGTCAGGTGTTTCCCGTAGGCAAGGTCCGGAGATCCCGTGGTAGTCACAGATCTCATCAGCGTTATCAGTCTCCTGCTCTTCCGTATTCTTCTGGTTGATTTCAGTACATCCACTTAGCTAAAAGCTTGAATTCTGGGGCATATTCAACGATGGGTGCTGTAATGACCTAATGTGACGCTCTAAAGTGACACTGCATTTATCAATCATTAGGAGATTGGTCCATGATTCTCCACTCGTATCGTGTCCTTATTCTCAGTCTCTATTGTGCCCTACTGCTGTCCAGAACTGCCTCAGCCCAGACTATGACTCCTGATGCTACGGTTAACACAGTGGTCAGTCCCCTTGCTGGAAATCAGTTTACGGTGACAGGGGGTACGATTCGGGGAGACAACTTATTCCATAGCTTCACGACCTTTTCCCCCCAGGATTGGGCAACCCATTTTGATTTAGCAGACGGGAGTTATGGTGGCAGCGCTGTTGCCATCAGTCGGATTATTGGCCGCGTCACAGGCAACGACATCTCTAGCATTGATGGCATCCTCCAGGTATCAGGTGGCAACTTCCCAGATCTGTTCTTAATCAATCCCAATGGGATTCTCTTTGGACCCAATGCGCGTTTGAACATTCCTGGTTCGTTTATTGCTAGCACGGCTGATAGCCTTAACTTTGCTGATGGCATTACCTTTGCCGCTAATGACACCACTGCCAACCCACTGCTCACCATCACAGCCCCTATCGGTTTAAATCTGCCAGGGAATCCTGCTCCGATTCAGGTGGAGGGCAATGGTCATAATTTGGGGCTGTTTGCGGAGAACCCCGTCTTTGGTCCGACAATTCCGGGCATGGAGATGACTGGGTTGATGACAGTGGTCCCAGGGCAAACATTAGGCCTGCTGGGGGGAAAAATCACTCTGAAAGGCGGCACAGTCACAGCTGTGGATGGTCGAGTTGAATTAGGGGCAGTGGGAGACAATAGACCGACCCAAGTCGGATTGTCTCCCACCCTGCCTGGGTGGCAGTTCGACTATTCAGGGGTAGAGAGCTTTGGTGATATAACTTTGAGGCAACAAGCGGCAGCCTATGCCAGTGGGATTACGACCCCTGGTTCGATGCAGCTTGTGGGTCGTCAAATCACCCTGACTGATGGCTCTATGGCGGTGTTTCAGGGCTTTGGGCCAGTGCCGGGAGGCGGATTATGGGCGATCGCTTCTGAAGGGATTAATGTCATTGGCACCGCCCCCGCAACGTTGCGACGAAGTCAAATTCGCACCGAAGCTTTGGGCACAGGGCAGGGGGCAGATCTCTCTATTGTCGCTCCCCTTTTACAGGTGCAAAGCGGAGGCCGCGTCGATACCTCTAGCTTTGCTGACGGCGATAGTGGGAATCTGACAATCCAGGCGACGAGTGCCGTGGAAGTCACGGGCTTTGCTCCCGGTTTACCCCAAATGTTTACCATGTTGTCGTCCACTACCCTTGGCTCGGGAGATACAGGAGATCTCACCGTCAATACAGCCAAACTCTCTACCCAAGAGGGAGCATACGTGTCGGTAGCCGCGTTCTTCGGCACTGGAAATGCTGGTGATATCACCATCAATGCCACGGAACGAGTAGAGGTAATAGGTAGCTCACCCGTTTTTCCAAGTGCCCTCAATGCCAACTCCCTGTCCGAGGGTAATGCCAGCTCACTCGTCATCAACACACAACAATTAGTCGTACGAGACGGTGGCGTGGTCGGGACTCAGGCATTTGCTAGCGGGTCGGGAGGGGATGTGGTCATTCGAGCCTCAGAATTCGTTGAAGTCACAGGTGGCAGTCCAACAATCGTCGGGATTAGTCCAACAGTAGGGCTATCTCAAATTGGAGCCAATGTCATCATTACGTCTGACGTTAGTGCCCTCTTTGGTTTGTCATCCACACCTACAGGGCAAGCCGGGAGCGTTGACATTGTCACTCCTCGCTTAAGCCTGAGTGAGGGCGGGTTAATCTCAGTCCAGAACCAAGGCACTGGGGATTCTGGGACTTTACAGATTGCAGTGGATCAACTTCTCCTTGACTCTGGTGCCAGCATCATTGCGAATACTGCATTTGGGGAAGGCGGGAATATTGAGTTACAAGCTCAAGATCTGTTGTTGTTGCAAAATGATAGCTTGCTCTCAGCGGAAGCTGGGGGAGATGGGAATGGGGGGAACATCACGATTGACTCCCCGACAATCAGTGGGTTTGACAACAGCGATATTGTAGCCAATGCGGTTTTTGGCAATGGCGGCAATATCCAAATTTCCACCCAGGCCATCTTTGGTTTGGAACTCCGAGAAGACCTCACCCCTGAAAGCGATATCACCGCGAGTTCTCAATTCGGGGTAAGTGGCACAGTGGCCATCTCTGATTTGGAGGTGGACCCGAGATCAGAAGCGGCGGAACTGACAACGGAATTTGCTGATCCCAGCCTGATGATTGCCCAGGGCTGTGGAACACAGATCCAGGGGAATGAGTTTATCGTGACCGGGCAAGGTGGCGTGGCTCCAACCCCCACTGCTCTGCTCACCTCAGAGCACACCTGGCAGGATGTCCGTGACCCGTCAGTCTACCTGGATGGTGCCCCCGTAGATGCTTCTGTTGCTACAGTCACCCAAATGCCCCCCTTTGCAGAAATCAATAGTTGGCAGCGGACTCCAGATGGGCAAGTGAAGCTGATCGCGGTTGAGCCTGCACCAGGAGTTGCATATCCCTATCTATCCTGTAATCAGCAACCCGTTTTCTAAGAGGAGTTATGGCAACCATGATCAGAGATTTGGCGCATCATTATCACAAGCGCTACTGTAGAGTCGGATTGGGGCTGCTAGGCTTTGGGCTAGCTTGCCTGCTGGCTGTGTTGCCGATGGGAACGGTTCATGGTTCCAGAAACGATGGTGCAATGCCCCTCTGGCAAGAGTCTCACCCCCCATCTTCCCCCGTTACCACAACAACCCGGTCAGCCTCTGATCTCTTAGCGGAAGGGCGATCGCTCTACAAAACTGGACAATTTCAATCAGCGGCTCAAGCGTGGCAGGCAGCGGCACAAGCCTTTGAACAGTCGGGTGATGTTCCCCAGCAAATTATCAGTCTCAATTACGTTTCATCGGCCTACCAATCCCTGAGTCAATGGTCAGAGGCAGAGAGGGCGATCGCCCAAAGTCTAGATTTACTGGAAACCAACCCAGAAGCAGCCCGTCCCATCCTATGGGCGCAAACCCTCAACACCCAGGCGAACTTGTTCCTGAACCTAGGGCAAGGGGAAGCAGCGCTAGAAACCTGGGGCCGAGCGACCACCTACTACGAGAGAGCTGGGGATGTGGCCGGAGCCATCGGCAGTCGTATTAATCAAGCTCAAGCCCTCAAAAGCCTGGGCTTTTACCGCCGCGCCCGCCAGTCCCTTCAAACCCTGAACGAGCAATTGGGGGCCATGCCGGACTCTGACATTAAATTGTCGGCTCTGCGCAGTCTGGGGCAGACACTGCATCTGATGGGCTATCCACAAGATAGTTACATGGTGCTGGCCTACGCCTTGGACCTGGCCCGTAGCCTGGACGCGCAGTCGGAACTCAGCTCAATTCTGCTCAGCATCGGCAATCTGGCCGCTGAAGTCGAATCTGCTGAGATTGCCCTCAGCTATTTTGATCTAGCCGCCCAGGAAGCCATGACCCCAACGGATCGACTCCAATCCGCGCTGGCGCTCTTTGGCACATACGTTGAAGATGGTCGGACTCCGCAAGCGATCGCCCTCATCCCCCAGATCTATGGGCAGCTCAACCACTTGCCTCCCAGTCGCTCGACCATTTATGGCACAGTGAATTTTGTCAACCATGTGCTGCGTTTGCCAGAACAACCTTTACCGATTCAGGATCTGCATCAACTCCTCTCTCAGGCCATTAAGGCTGCCCAGGCGAATCAGGATGAGCGATCGCACGCCCACGCACTGCGGCAACTAGGTCAACTCTATGCCGTGAACCACCAATGGTCCCAGGCTCTGGCGTTAACGGAAAAATCCTTGGAAATCGCTCGTTCACTTCAGGCCAAGGATGTGGTGTATCAAGCCGCTTGGCAACTGGGGCAGTTGGAAAAACAACAGGAGCACCAGGACCAGGCGATCGCCGCCTACACCGAAGCCGTGGAAGCCCTACAAGCTCTACGGGGTGACTTGGCCGCAGTCAATCCCGAATTCCAATTCTCCTATCGAGAGCAAGTGGAACCGGTCTACCGGGAGCTGGTTTCTCTACTCATCACCCATCCCAACGCGGCCTCCCTAACTCAAGCCAGAGAAGTCCTGGAAGCCCTGCAAGTGGCCGAACTCGACAACTTTTTTCGAGAAGCTTGTCTAGATATCCAAGCTGATCAAATTGACCAGGTAGACCCGAATGCCACGGTTCTCTACTCGATGATTCTGCCCGATCGCTTAGCCGTGATCTATTCCCAGAAAAACCAGCCGCTCCAAGTCTATGAGACCCCGGTAGATGCTACGACCGTTGAACAAACCTTGCGAGATTTCTTGGCCTCAATTCACCCGTCCTCCGATCGGCAAGCATCTCTCAAAACGGCTGCAACGATCTACGACTGGCTGATTCGACCTTTGGAAAATGCGGGGGCGATCGCCCCTGACCAAACTCTGGTATTCGTCTCCGATGGCTTGCTCCGGAATATTCCCCTCGCGGCCCTGTATGACGGGGAACAATACTTGATTGAAAAGTACGCTGTGGCCCTATCTCCAGGACTGCAATTGATGCAATCCCGTGCCTTTGAAAGCCAAGACATGAATGCTTTAGTCGGGGGCATCAGCCAAGCACGGGGCGCGTTTCATGCCCTACCCGCCGTTACCACCGAAGTCGAATCCATTTCCCAGTTAGTTGGGGCCTCGGCCCTCCTTGATCAGGCTCTCACCCGTGAGACGCTCACCAAAAACCTCCAGGATGCACCTGTCAATGTTGTTCATCTGGCAACCCACGGCCAATTTAGCTCAAACTTTGGTGAAACCTACGTCTTGGCCTGGGATGGATTGGTGAATATCAACGAACTGTCCGAAATTTTGCGAAATCGGGAGGGCAGAACGAACCAAGCGATTGAACTCCTCACCCTCAGTGCCTGTGAAACCGCCACCGGAGATGAGCGATCGGCCCTAGGCTTGGCTGGACTAGCCGTTCGTTCCGGGGCACGATCCACCGTTGCGACCCTGTGGCCCATTCGGGACAACGCCGCTGCCCAGTTGATGATTGAGTTTTACACCCAACTCAAAACCGCTCAGACCAGTAAAGCAGAAGCCCTCAGGCAAGCCCAACTGAGCCTTTTGTCTGGAGAAAATTTTAATGATCCCTTCTTTTGGTCCGCCTATGTGATGATTGGAAACTGGTTGTAATCAGGAGAACAGCTTTACTTCCTATCATCCGTATGTATAGTTACATGATTAGTCGTGAAAGCACTGATTGAGAAGCACTTTATTCATATCTACGATGGGAGTGGTGCGAGGAGCTGGAATAATTAGGTGGGTATGCGTTGGAATTGCAGTCATGGTTCTAATAGGAGGTCAAAATCGTGAAATACAAAGTGCTCAGCAGTGCAGTCGGTGTCCTTTGCCTAACTCTCAGTATCCCGTGGGTGTATCTCAAACCCGCGATCGCCATCCCGTTTACCCCGCCCCCGGATAACTCCGCTCCCAGTCAAAGCACGGGTGGAGCCTCCAGAGGCAGCTTTAATTTTACGCCTCCGTCCGATAATGGTGCGCCCAGCCAATCCACTGGAGGAGCCTCCCGCCAGGGCTTTAATTTTACGCCTCCGCCCGATCAGGGAGCGCCCAGTCAATCCACAGGCGGTGCGTCTCGCGATGGCTTTAGCTTTATTCCGCCCTCTGACAACGGTGCCCCCAGTCAGGCCAGGGGCGGGGGATCGCGAGATGGCTTTAATTTTATTCCCCCTGCCGATCAGGGCGCTCCTAGCCAAACAACGGGCGGGGCCTCCCGGGATGGCTTCATTCCCCCCGCCGACAATGCAACTCCCCGCCAGACCCAAGGCGCAGGATCGCGCACCAATGATTACGGAGTGAATCATCTGCTATTTAGCGGGACATCACCCTCGCTGCTAGCGATTATGCCCCCTAGTTTCTATGGAACCACGTTGGCTGAACGACCCACGTTCTTGGCCTATGTACCAGTATCCCCTGCCACCGTGGCCACGTTTAGCTTGAAGGATGACCAGGGTAACTTGCTGCATGAACAACCTGTGTCCCTTCCCGCAGACGGTGGCATTGTTTTGATCGAATTGTCAGCCGCAGCTCCGGAATTGAGGGTGGGCCAGTACTACCAGTGGCTGTTAACCGTCCAACTGGAAGAACACCTCACCCCTGCTAGCCCGTTTGTGGATGCTTGGATTCAGCGGATTGAACCGTCTTCTGAACTAGTGGGACTGCTGGACACGAACGATCCCATGGATACGGCAGCGGCATTGGCGCAAAACGGTGTTTGGTACGACACCGTCGCGACCCTTGCTTCTGTTCATGGCAATCCGTCCACCTCGGATACCACGACTCTGGAGCATTGGGCCGAACTCCTCACCTCAGTTGAGCTAGAGGCGGTGGTTGGCGCGACCATTATTCTGCCAGATGCCAATTGATCCGACAGGGTGTTCTACTCCTCTTCTACCTTATTCACATGAACATTTACTTCCCCCTGACAAATGTGGCAGAAAGTCAAACCCAGACTCCAATCCCTCAAGCATCGGTTGGCGATCGCTTCAGGGGTTGGTGTCGCTGTCCTGCTTGGCAACACGTTCGGAGTGTTTGATTTACTGGAATGGGCGGTCCGTGACGAGTTTTTTCGGTTGCGGCCATTGGAACCTGTCGCGGATCAAATAGTTGTGGTGACGATCGATGAGTCAGATCTGCAAACCGTGGGAGACTGGCCCATTCCCGATCACGTTTTAGCAGCGTTATTAATCCAAATTCGGGAGCAACAGCCTCTGGTCATTGGCCTGGATCTCTATCGAGATTTACCTGAAGGCACTGGACATGAAGCCCTCATCGAAGTTTTTCAGTCCACCCCTTCACTGATTGGGATTGAGAAAATCATTGGCGATCGCGTCAATCCCCCGTCTGCTTTGGCTGAATTAGGGCAGATGGCGATCGCCGATCTGGTGATTGATGGCGATGGCACCGTTCGCCGTGCCCTCCTCTCCGCTGAGGATCAGCAGGAAGATGGCACGGTTAAGCCCGGATTGGCAACAAAAGTGGCGCTGCAATATCTCGCAACTCAGGATATTGTCCCCCAGTCCGGCCCAAACAATCCTCAACGGTTGAGATTAGGAGAAGCCACGTTTTCTCCCCTACAGCATCGATCCGCAGGCTACCGCAGGGAAGCACTGGGAGGATATCAAATTTTGATGAACTGGCGTGGCCCAGGGACTCAATTTGCCCAGATTTCGATGCAGGATGTTTTAGCGGGACAAGTGCCTCCAGATTTGATGCGCGATCGCATTGTTTACATTGGTTCCACTGCCGCTAGCACCAACGACTTCTTTGATGTTCCCTATACCCACTGGTATGCCGATGGTCGGCAAATGGCGGGGGTCTTTATCCACGCTAACCTCACCAGCCAAATCATTGAAAGTGCCTTAAACGGACGACCCCTACTCCAAGGATGGGCATATTCCAGTCAAATTCTATGGATTATTTTTTGGACAGGGTTGAGTGTTTTTGGGACTTGGCATCTTGAAGAACTCAACCACGTTGAAGGTAAACGAAGGAGTCGGCTAGTTCGCCCCATCGTCGTCATGTTTGGCCTGATAGGATTCATTCTCGGATCAGCCTATCTGATTTTTCTGCAAGGGTTTGTCATTCCTATCATCGCTCCCACAACTGCTTTAGTCATGGGAACGGTAGCCACGACAGATGTTTTCAAAAAAGAACGGCTCAAGCTCACTAATCAACAATTGGAATTTGCCAACAATGAACTTCTAGATTACTCCAGAACTCTGGAAGTCAGAGTCAAGGAGCGGACAGCAGAGCTGGCTCAAGCGAAGCAACTCGCTGATGCGGCCAGTCAAGCAAAAAGTGAGTTTCTGGCCAATATGAGCCACGAACTCAGAACTCCGTTGAATGGCATTTTAGGATATGCCCAAATTCTGGAATGTTCCCGTCAGCTCTCTGCCAAAGACCTAGAAGGGGTTGGTATTATCCACCAGTGTGGTTCTCACCTGCTCACCCTCATCAACGACATTCTTGACTTGTCTAAAATTGAAGCAGGAAAACTAGAATTAAACACCAACGATATTGTTCTTGTGCCCTTTTTGCGGGGCGTTGCCGAAATTTGTCGTATTCGGGCTGAACATAAGGGAGTCAGCTTTAGACTGGAGCTTGATCCCCATTTACCCCAAGGCATTCACACTGATGAAAAGCGCTTGCGGCAAGTGTTAATTAACCTACTTGGCAACGCGATCAAGTTTACGAACCAAGGTAGCGTCACCTTAAAGGTCGATTGTCTCCAGGATTGTGCGGGAGGCGATCGCCAGAAATGCACCGCAAAATCCACCTCAAAATCCACCTCACAAGCTGCCTCACAAGCTGCCTCACAAGCTGCCTCACAAGTCAGCTCAGCCATCAGTTCCAACACCGATATCCAGCTTCGATTCCAAGTAGAAGACACGGGAATTGGGATGACTCCAGAACAATTGGAGAAGATATTTTTACCCTTTGAGCAGGTGGGAGAACGCAACAAAAAAGCAGAAGGCACAGGGTTAGGGTTAGCTATCAGCCAGAAAATTATTGGCTTGATGAACAGCCAACTCCAAGTCCAGAGTACCTACGGCGAGGGGACCGTCTTCTGGATAGACCTAGACCTACCTGTACTGGTAGATGCAGCACAGTCTCCTTCAACTCTAGGCCATCA
>JBFRWC010000012.1:0-13350 GCA_051439365.1 Leptolyngbyaceae cyanobacterium | reverse complement strand
CCAATAGCTGATCGGCATAGTCAGTAATTTTAAAGAACCACTGCTTCAGCAACTTGCGTTCTACCAGAGCACCGGAGCGATCGGCCCGCCCCTCGGCGTCCACCTGCTCATTGGCCAACACCGTCTGGTCGATGGGGTCCCAGTTCACCGCTGCCTCCTTCTGGTAGGCCAACCCTGATTCGTAAAACTGGAGGAAAATCCATTGGGTCCAGCGGTAGTAGTCCGGGGCACAGGTTGCCACTTCTCGGTCCCAGTCGTAAGACAGACCCAACTCCTTCAACTGCTCGGTCATCTGGGCAATGTTTTGCAGCGTCCATTTCGCGGGGTGGATGCCCCGATCAATGGCAGCATTTTCCGCTGGCAATCCGAAGGCATCCCAGCCCATAGGATGCAACACGCGATATCCCTGCATCCGCTTCACCCGTGCAATCACATCAGTAATCGTATAGTTGCGGACGTGACCCATGTGAAGGTTGCCCGATGGGTAGGGAAACATGGACAGGGCATAGAATTTGGGCTTGTCACTATCTTCAGAGGTTTTGTCTAAACCTTGCTCTGCCCAAGTTTGTTGCCACTTTGCCTCGATGTCTGCCGCGTAATATCGGGATGCCACGGATGTTGCTCCTTAACTGGTGAATAAATCAGGGGTTGTCCTCATTATTCTAATGGTTTGGGAGGAAATGCGATCGCCCAAGGCTAGATGGTGATGATAACTCCCAAACTAGATTGCAGAAAATGAACATTGCCGAATCACCATTCCCTACTTATTCTTGAACTGTCGATAAAGCAAGAGGTTGCCCTTAAGAAACCGAAAAGTTATTTAGGCGCTCTAGGGCTTGCTCCGCCGTGATCAAGCGCTTTAGCACGACCTGACCAATACTTTGGCGATTTTCCGGAGAAGCGTAGTCTGCATCGGGCAATACTTCTACCATCAAAACTGCTTCCTCCACTTGATACAGCCACAAAGGTTCACCCTTTTCGACAATTTGGAGATTCATCCGTTGGATGTCGGGGCGACGGTTCCACGTCAATTCGTTCCATAGCCCACCAAACTCCCACACCCGCCCAACATGCCAGCCATCCACTAAGAAAAAGTACTTCACTCCACAGTCTCCCCTTCAAGTCGGAACCATTATATATGTCCCCAAACCTCCAAGAATAAAGAATTTCAGTAGTCTTTAAAGTCAAGATTCTCCAATCCAATGTGCTGGAGCAGAATAGCTGGACAGAGCATCTCACCAGCCCAAGATTAGGCCGAGGGGGCCGTAGCCTCTCCCGCTAAGGATGAATGCTCCACCGCTTCTAGTTCAGGCAGATAAATCACTTGAATATCTTCCGGCAACCGTTCCTTTAACAACCCATAGCTGTTGTGCAAAATCACTTCTAACTCCTCCATTGAAAGATCCTCTCCTTCTGCCTTCAGATAGGCCGCAATTCGGACCTTACTCCAGTGAAATGTCTGGGATAACAGGATCACAATACGCTGAATAGGAGATAGCTGACTGAGGGATTGTTCCAGATAACACCACAACGGTGGGGATACTTTGTCCAGGGCGTAGTGAACTGATTCTGTTGGGGGCAACTGGACAGAATTGATGCAAACTGCGGTGATATTGATCAGCCAGTTTTGCAAGGTTGCGGATTGGGGTGGGGATGATGCCTTAGTTGCAGTCCAGTCCGATGATGGGTCCGATGATGGGCCTCCTGTGCCAGCCATCTCATAAAGGTCTAACCCCCGCAGCTCATGATAAATGTGTCGCCAAGTCAGGGCAAATAGGTAATTCGCTTGGACGGGCGATCGCGCCGAATGTTGGATCAACGTATACACAATGGGGCTGTAGCGGCAAAAAATCGCCAGGAAATACTGTCCGGCCTCCGGCTGACGCTGAAACAAGGTCAACAAGGCCTGATCTGTATGGTGAGCCAGTGCTTCAACAATATCGTGCTTGCATTCAGGAAAATTGGGAATTTGTACCATAGGACTACGCAGGAACGGATGTCTAGACAACTGACACGGTATCACATCACAACCGGACTCTATAAAATGTATCGATAACCCCAATGATGTAAATGTAACCGACTATTTATCCGGTGATATGCAACGATATACTAGGCAGTGGAGGAACGATTCTTCATTGCCGAAGGCTCATCTTGAGCACCCCAGTCGAGCGGCCATCCCTTTTCCCGTGAACTTGTCCTTTCACTTGCTACAACAGACCCTATGAACCCTGGTATCGACTTACAAAGTAGTTTTATTGAGATTCTCACCCAGCTTGGATTACCACTAGGGGTAGCCAAACTATTGTGGATTCCCTTTCCCATGCTATTGGTCCTGGTCACCGCAACCGTCGGCGTTCTCGTCACCACCTGGCTAGAGCGGAAAGTTTCTGCTGCGGTGCAACAGCGGATCGGCCCCGAATATGCGGGACCAATGGGGCTACTGATGCCTGTTGCCGACGGTCTCAAACTACTGGTGAAAGAAGACATTGTTCCCGCTAAAGCCGACCCATTTCTCTACACAATGGGGCCTGTGTTAGTCGTGGTTCCCGTTTTCGTGTCCTATCTGATTGTTCCCTTTGGCCAACACCTTCTCGTCACCGACCTCGGCGTGGGCATATTTCTCTGGATTGCCCTATCCAGCATTGCTCCTATTGGCTTGCTGATGGCTGGCTACTCTTCCAATAACAAGTATTCCCTATTGGGAGGCTTACGAGCTGCAGCCCAATCGATTAGCTACGAACTCCCCCTCGCGTTAGCCGTCCTCGCGGTGGTGATGATGTCTAACTCCCTCAGCACCGTGGATATTGTTGAGCAACAAGCAGGCTATGGCATCCTGAGCTGGAACGTCTGGCGGCAGCCTATTGGCTTTGTCATCTTTTGGATTGCCGCGTTGGCTGAATGTGAGCGTCTGCCCTTTGACCTCCCTGAAGCAGAGGAAGAACTGGTTGCAGGCTACCAGACTGAGTATGCTGGAATGCGGTTTGCGCTGTTTTACCTGGGTGCTTACGTCAACTTAGTTCTGTCTGCTTTGTTTGTGTCGGTGCTATATCTGGGGGGGTGGAGCTTCCCCGTGCCCGTGGAGCAGATTGCAACTTGGGCAGGAGTGAGTGAGACAACTCCCTGGCTCCAAGTGATTACGGGCACGTTGGGGATCATGATGACCGTATTCAAAGCGTACCTCTTGGTCTTCCTAGCTGTTTTATTGCGTTGGACGGTACCACGGGTCCGAATCGACCAATTGTTGGACTTGGGGTGGAAATTTCTCTTGCCAGTGGCACTGGCCAATCTCCTGATTACTGCGGCCCTGAAGCTGACCTTCCCTGTTGCCTTTGGTGGATAAAGGATAGGGTTCGCTCTCCATACCTCATGGCCTAGCCTCACCTTATGAATGATCAAAATGGGTCATCCCAAGCCCCGTAAAGTGAGGCCGATCAAAAACACAGTCGTTAATACTCAACCTCATTATCCGGTTTATACAAGATGCTGAAATTCCTCAAACAAGTTGCAGATTACACCAAGGGAGCAGGTCAAGCTGCCCGCTATATTGGTCAAGGCTTGGCCGTCACATTTGACCACATGCAGCGCCGCCCTGTTACGATCCAGTATCCCTATGAGAAGCTAATTCCATCTGAACGGTATCGGGGACGGATTCACTTTGAGTTTGATAAGTGCATTGCCTGTGAGGTGTGTGTGCGGGTCTGCCCAATCAATCTACCCGTGGTCGATTGGGAAATGAATAAAGTTGCGAAGAAGAAAAAACTCAATCACTATAGTATCGACTTTGGGGTTTGTATTTTTTGTGGGAACTGTGTGGAATATTGCCCCACGAACTGTTTATCGATGACGGAAGAGTATGAACTGGCTTCTTATGATCGTCACGAGCTAAATTACGATAATGTGGCCCTGGGTCGTTTGCCCTATAAGGTCACTCAAGATCCGATGGTCGCACCAATGCGAGAGTTGGCCTATCTCCCCAAAGGAGTCATGGACCCTCACGATTTGCCTGAGGGATCTCGCCGAGCAGGTAAAATGCCAGAGGAGATTTTAGCAGCGTCGTCAGAGAGCGCTGGTTCAGAGGATTAAGAAATGCGCCTGTGGGTTGCGGTGTAATGGGAGGAAAGTGTCTATGAGTGGGCTAGAGGTTCAATTGCCAGGACTTGATTTTGGCGCAATGGGGTTGGCCGAAGGGGTTCAATTCATTTCGTTGGTTCTGCTGGGATTGATGATGGTTGGGGCTGGGTTAGGCGTAGTGTTGCTCGCCAATATTGTGTACTCTGCGTTTTTGCTGGGTGTGGTGTTTGTCAGCCTGTCGGGTTTGTTTATCTTGCTAAATGCTGGATTTGTGGCAGCAGCCCAAATTCTTATTTACGTGGGGGCCGTGAATGTCCTGATCTTGTTTGGGATCATGTTGGTGAATAAGCGTGAGAGCTTTGACGAGCTGGGCAATGCTTGGTTGGGCCGAGTGGTCACGGGTTCAGTGTGTACTGGCCTATTTGCCCTGTTGGGCACGATGATCCTATCCACCTCTTGGTCCCTATCAGATGGAGTGGCGGCTGGAGATGAGGCGACGATTGTCATTGGGAAGCATTTATTTAGTGATTTTCTGTTGCCGTTTGAGGTGGCATCCGTGCTGCTGTTGATTGCTTTACTGGGTGCAATTGTGATTGCTCGACGGGAGTTAGTGCCGGATGAAGCGGTGGCGATCGCTCCTCCACTCACGCTACCAGAGCGGCCCCGCAGTTTAACCCAATCGACCCCTCAAGACTCGTAACCCTAACCCGTCGTTCATTCTGGGATAGGGGAGTAGAACCAGGATTCTTGTCCGGATCTCTCGATCTAGCCCAGTCTTGCCAGAATCAAGTCTTGATCCAAACCGAATTAGGTTCCATTCAGTCAATTCAATTTATCATCATGCAACTAGAGTATTTTCTCTTACTGGCCGCAGCCCTGTTCTGCATCGGTATCTATGGCTTAGTAACGAGCCGAAACGCGATCCGAGTATTGATGTCTATTGAGCTATTGCTCAACGCGGTCAACCTCAATTTGCTGGCATTTTCCAACTATCTTGATCCGGCTGGCATTAAGGGGCAAGTGTTTGGCGTTTTTGTCATTACCATCGCCGCCGCAGAATCAGCAGTGGGGTTGGCCATTGTCCTCTCGATCTATCGCAACCGCAACACGGTGGATATGGAGCAATTTAACTTACTCAAGTGGTAGCTTGTGCAGATTGCGATCGCCTTTTCGTTAGTTAAGCCATGTTCTGTGGGAAAACACCAGTTGAGGGTGACGATGTATTGTGTTTCTATGAATGGTCCAACGCTAACGGTTCAACGGTAGCCCTGTGAAGCTGAACCAGGTCATCATTGCTTATAAGGCTGGGCATCCGGTAAGCCAAGAGTGGGCTGAGACCTGTGCCACCCAACTGGAATCGCGCAATTGTCGGGTCATGGTAGGCCCAAGTGGTCCAGAGGATAACCCTTATCCTGTCTTTTTAGCGTCAGTTCGCCATGACATCGACTTGGCAATTGTTTTTGGCGGTGATGGGACGGTGTTGTCAGCCGCCCGTCATGTCGCTGCCCGCAGAATTCCCATTTTGGCCGTGAACGTGGGGGGGCACCTGGGATTTTTAACCGAGTCATCAGAACATCTAGCCGATCCAGAGGCCGTCTGGGATCGATTGGCAGAAGATCGGTTTGCCGTGCAGCGACGGATGATGTTGCGGGCAGCAATATTTGAGGGAGGGCGTTCTGCGGATCACCAAGCTAAGAGTGGTTACTTCTTGGCACTCAATGAGATGTGTGTGAAGCCTGCGTCTGCGGATCGGATGATTACGTCGGTTCTCGAATTAGAGATTGATGGGGAGGTCGTGGATCAGTACCAAGGGGATGGGCTGATGGTTGCCACCCCGACAGGATCGACCTCTTACACTGCTGCTGCGAATGGTCCCATTGTGCATCCCGGCATGGATTCCATGATTGTCACGCCCATTTGTCCCCTGAGCCTATCTAGTCGGCCAATTGTGTTGCCCCCTGGTTCAGTGGTCAGTATTTGGCCTCTGAAAGATGAAGATTTATCAACTAAGCTGTGGACGGATGGTGTTTTAGCCACGCCTATCTGGCCCGGTCATCGGGTTGACATTAGTGTGGCCGATTGTCCAGCCCAGTTTATTATTCTACGGGACGATTATTCGTATTACACGACGTTACGAGAAAAGCTTTCCTGGGCCGGAACACGCATTCGCTACGAAAATAAGCATCGGGATTAGTTGAATTCTGACGCCAACTTAATGAGGACCGGGTTGAAGTGATTGAGAGAAGGGCGATGGAACAGTATCACCTCACGGATGCAGAGCGGACCCAAATTCTGACCACAGCCAAGGCGATCGCCATCGTCGGCTATTCTCCTAAGCGCGATCGCCCCAGTTACGACATTGGCCGCTTCCTGCAAACGGTTGGCTACCAGGTCTATCCCATTAACCCAGGCGTTACCACCATTGATGGTCAGCCTTGTTTCCCTAGCCTTTCTGAATTGCCCTGCCCTGTCGATATTGTCAATGTCTTCCGACGCTCAGAATATGTTCCTGCCATTGTCGAGGAGACCATTCGACTGCACCAACGGTACCCCAACGCTGCTGCACCAACGTTGTGGACCCAATTAGGGGTTATCCACGATCAGGCCGCACAAATCGCAGTGGATGCAGGACTCACCGTTGTGATGAATCGCTGTATTAAAATCGATTACCGCGCCCTCGTCTTTCAGGCTTAGGAAAAGGCTTGAAAGACAGACCATGCCTGAATATCCGCTAGTAGAGCTTGGTACCCCTCTGGATTGGGATGGAGTCCATCGGGGCAAAGGTGCGATCGCCGCCACGGTTCCCCCCGTTCCATCCATTGGTCAAAAATATCGAGATAAGGAACATTCCGACGGTGACAGGCTCGCTTCGTTGCTTCTTTGTAAGCCCACTGGTCCGCATGGTTGTAATATAGGCAATCCATGAAAGGCATCGCGGCTTCATTCACAGGCACCATGCCGATAAAGATAACGGGACACAACCCTTGGGCATGATCTAACAGATAGGCCAGTTCCTGCTCAAACTGGGGCATGGGGGTGAATAGTTTGCCTGTGGGCCGACCCAGACGAGCTGAATCATTGATACCGACAGACAGAAGAATCACATCGGGCACACGGTGACGCAGTTCCCCCCGGCAGTGAAATTCTGCGTCCAGCCGCTGGCTAATCTGATGAACTCCATCTCCCCGAATCCCCAGGTTGTACATCACATGTTCAGCACTGTGGCCATGCATCCACTGCCGTCGTAGTTGCTCAACCCAGCCGCCGCCAATGGGGTCACCATAGCCGTAAATCAGACTGTCACCCAATGCAACAACCCGAAGCGATCCATGGGCTGGATGCCGCTGTTGGATCTGCTGAAGGAACGCTTGTTCAGAGGGAGTGGGATACAAGGAGTGAGCAGAGGGCGATCGCCTCATCTCCGACAGGCCATCTCTGGGCCAAGATTTTGGTTCAGTGACCGCTCTGGAAATCGTGTGCATACAAAATCGCCAATCTGTGAACAACGCGGAAAACACGTAAAAGTGTGAGCAAGCTCACATGTGAAATCTATCACCTTGTTATGTAGATTATCAAACCTTTATGAAAATTTGATCTCGGCAATATTTACTAGCAGTCTTTGATGAAGGTAGTGCCAATATTCTTTTTCGGCAAAATTATTCCAGAACCCTGCTGACACTACGCGAGTTTGGCAGCAAGCGCCCTTTATTTAACCAGCTTCATCCCACAGATTGGTCAACTGCCTCATGCTGGAGTGATTGCCATTGCCCAGAATCAAATGATCTAACACCGGAATCCCAAGAATTTCTGCGCCCGAAAGGAGTTGACGGGTGAGGGCAATGTCTTCATTGCTGGGTTCGACGTTACCCGACGGGTGATTGTGGGCAACGATGAGGCGGGTGGCTCCCTGGCGGATGGCTTCTCGAAAGATATCCCGTGGGTGGGCTAGGGTTTCCGTCGCCGTGCCAATGCTGACCACTTGACGACCGATGACTTGGTGCTTGACATCGAGCAGCAGGACGGCAAACCGTTCTTGGGGTTGCCACATCAGGTCGTTGCTGAGATAGGCCGCAGCGATCGCTGGATCATCAATCACGACTTTATCTTGAGGTTGGGTATAGAGCACCCGTTTGCCCAACTCGATCGCGGCTAAAATCGTGGTTGCTTTGGCTGGACCAATCCCCTCAATATCAGTCAGTTCCTGCACACTGACGTTGCGGAGTACGTCCAACGGGTCACGCTCATGGGCACCCAGGGTTTTCAGGATATGATGGCCCAACCCCACCGCAGACAGTTTACCTGCACCTTGCCCAGTCCCCAGCAAAATGGCCAACAATTCGGCATTTGACAGGCTCTTGGCCCCCTGTTCCAATAACCGTTCGCGAGGGCGTTCGCTGGTGGGCATGTCCACCACTCTGAGTGCATAGGTCATAGCGTCCCTGATATCATCAACACGCAGGTTTTGGTGCGCACTCTAGTTATCCCCTGCTCCGGGGGCAAGCAGCATGGGTATTCTTACGAGATGTGAGATGCAGGGCACCTTTGTCAAATGGCAATCATGGCGATCGCCTTTAGCGGCAGAGCAGCATAGGGCATACGTTTTGCGGAACTTTGTAGATAGACCTTGTCAAGATACGTAATAGACCATCCGGATAGGAAGCTTGAAAGTGTGACTCTTGTTACGGAAATAATGAAGCCCGCACCACGGCGGAAACACCCTGCGGCCCAGCAGGGCACAATGCTCAAACACAGCAAAGTGGCTGTGCGTCTTGTTCTCTAATGTTGCCAGGAAAGCATCGTGGGCAGTGCCCTGGTTAACGTCCCCAATGATCAAGTCACCAACTGGAGTTCTAATATTCTAGCGAGTAATCGCCCATCATTGACGGGAAGACGCAGTTATACTGCTGTCAGGTAGTCCCGCATGGTGGTGCGCTGGTCCCGAATCTTCTTGAGCGCCGCCTTCTCAATTTGACGGACTCGCTCCCGGTTGATGTTGAGCCGCTCTCCAATTTTGGCTAGGCTCATACGCTTGCCACCATGCAACCCAAAGTGAAGAGACAGGACTTCCTGCTGCTGCGAGGGCAATTCTTCCAGCATTTCTGACAACTCAGCGTACATGGCGAGACGAGCAGAGTAGTCCTCTGGAGACACGCCGTCGTCTTCAATCATTTCGCTGAGTTCAGTGTCCTGATCGTCTCCCAGGCGCTGATCCAGCGAGAGTGGTTGGCGAGAGTAGCTGAGGTAGTCTCGAATCTTCTCAGGAGCTAATTCCAGCTCTGCGGCAATTTCGTCCAGGGTGGCGACACGCCCCAAATCTTGAGCGAGTTGCCGCTGCACTTTCTTCACCTTATTGAGCTTTTCGTGAATGTGAATCGGCAGGCGGATGGCCCGACTCTTTTCGGCGATCGCTCGCGTCATTGCCTGCCGAATCCACCAGTAGGCATAGGTCGAGAACCGATAGCCTTTGGACGGATCAAACCGATCCACCCCACGTTGTAAACCAATCGTGCCCTCTTGGATCAAGTCCATCATCTCCACATTGCGCTTAATGTACTTTTTGGCGATGGACACGACTAGCCGCAGGTTAGCCTCTACCATTTTGTGTCGTGCTCGTTGCCCTGCCTTGAGCGAAGCTTGCAACGCTTCCACCGTCGTATCAGCCGCCTCAGACCACTCCGACAAGGACGGCTCACGGTCCAGCGACTCCTGTAGCTGCGCCTTCGTTTCCTCCAGCGCAACGAGTTTTTGAACCGCCTTGCCAAAGATAATCTCCTGCTCATGGGTTAGCAGAGGAACCCGACCAATTTCTTTGAGATAGGTGCTGACTAGGTTTGTATCAGACTTTGCAGTTGCCATAATATTAGGAATCCCCTGTTGTGCGTAAGATAGGCGAAAGGTTTTTATTGTGGAATGCAGGCTTCTAGCCAATCGAGAAGAACTGTGGAACAAAAAGCGTGACGGGTGCGGGGTGTCGCTAGGAGACCAAGACTGCTTCCTAGCAGGGGCGTATTCTGGCGACACTCGACTCGAAATTCAGGTCCGGTGATGATGTTGAGGTAGTGCCTGGACCCTGCCGTTGACATCTGACACCGTTCATACCGATTCAGACTAATACTGAAACATCGAACCTAAGGGACCAGTCACCTCGCAACTGTCTTGCTTCTTAAGTCTAAATCCTACTGTTAACAAATGTAAAGTTTCATGAGAATGTATCCAAGGGTGGAAATCCGTAGTGGGGGTGATCGGTTGGAGAGGATCGGCTGCCGAGAGTGTGATCACACGTCAGTGTAGCCAGCAGATCAGTACGGTTTTCCGTTCCCACTTGCCAAATGAGAACGTATTACTATTTTTAATGTAGCAGTTTACAAAAGTTAATTGCAATGGGAATGTCTAGGCTTCTATTTACGTTGCTAACGATTTTGTTGTACGGCTGGTCGGTTGGGGTCGTGCTCCAACGATTTGGCCAACATGGGTCTCGCTCACGATCCTAGAGGATACGGCCTCTAATCTGTTTTGGCTTGTGGAGCATGGTGTCCCTCAAACCTGAGTGGCACGAGTGGCAAGTTAAGGACAGATCGCCAGTTGAGTCAAGTTGAGTATGGACGGTAAGCAAATGATGAAGCATCAATTCCTAGCAGAACTGGATTCGGAAACAATTGACCGGGTGATTGAGATGGCCTGGGAAGATCGGACCCCATTTGAGGCGATCGCCCACCAGTTTGGGTTACAAGAGAAAGAGGTGATTGCCGTAATGCGTCGCCACATGCAAGCCTCTAGCTTTAAAATGTGGCGTAAACGGGTCACGAGTCGGCCTACCAAGCATGGCAAGCGGCGCAATTTCAGCGTTGGTCGATTCAAGTCTCATAACCAGAAAACTTAGGTGGTATCCCTCAGGCTATATTGTCATGCTTTCATGACAATATAGCCGTTAGCAGTAGCAGCCTCAGAGACGTAGTACTATGCTGAAGCTTTTAGCGCAAACTCAGTCTTGAGTCCAAACATATATACAATGTTGTTTTGTGGAGGATAGTGGTGACATGCCGATAGGAAGTAGTGAGTCTACCGCTTTGGACGTTTGTCCCGTGTGCAGCGTATCGATTACAGTGGATGACCAAGTGCGGTTCTCTTCCGGTCAACCCGGAACCCGTGCCCGTCTCTATGCTCGCGTTTGCCAATACACGCAGAATCCTAGTTGTATTAACCAAGACCCTGAATTGATTGGCGAGTTGACGAAGAGCGATCGCTATGAACCGGGACAGGATATTGTGCTCACTCCAGATTCCTCTGGGGATAGTTAAATCGTGCTGGGGGAATGAGCCGAATTTTTTATAACGTTTGGGCAGTCTTGGCGAAAACGTTTCTATAGTGAGGGGCAATCACGCATCAAACGTGTAACTGACCCTTACTTATGGTGATGTAATCATGATGAAGCCCGATCAACGACCTCAAAATCCTAACTTTTCCTCTGGTCCCTGCTCTAAACGCCCCGGATGGACGGTTGATGCATTGAAAGATGCCTTGCTGGGGCGTTCCCATCGCTCTAAACCGGGCAAGGCTCAACTTAAAGCCCTGATTGATCAGACCAAGGCGTTGTTGGGAATTCCTGAAGACTACCTTTGTGGTATTGTGCCAGCCTCGGATACTGGAGCATTGGAAATGGCCATGTGGTCCCTACTGGGCGCACGGGGGGTCGATATGCTGGCTTGGGAGAGTTTTGGCGCTGGCTGGGTGACCGATGCCAAGACTCAGTTGAAGCTGGAAGACTGTCACATCACAACCGCTGACTATGGGGTGCTACCTGATTTGTCTCAGGTGGACTGGAGCCGCGATGTGGTCTTTACCTGGAATGGCACCACGTCTGGGGTCAAAGTGCCCAATGCAGACTGGATTGCCGATGATCGGGAGGGGCTGGCGATCGCCGATGCCACTTCCGCTGTCTTCGCCATGGACATGCCTTGGCCCAAGCTAGATGTGGTCACTTGGTCTTGGCAGAAGGTGATGGGTGGGGAAGCGGCCCACGGCATGTTGGTGCTGAGTCCTCGTGCGGTGGCTCGGTTAGAATCCTACACTCCGGCTTGGCCCCTGCCCAAGATTTTCCGCTTGACCAAGAAAGGCAAGGTGAACACGGCCATTTTTGAGGGCAGCACCATCAATACGCCGTCAATGCTATGCGTGGAAGATGCCCTGGATGGGTTGAAGTGGGCTGAGTCCATCGGTGGGTTGCCCACTTTGCTTCAACGGTCGGCAGCAAACTTTCAGGCGATCGCGTCCTGGGTAGAGCGCACCCCCTGGGTGGAGTTCTTGGCTGAAGTCCCGGAAACCCGATCCAACACTTCGATCTGTCTCAAGATTGTCGATCCTTGGTTTGCTGAGTTGTCCGCCGATGATCAAGCCAAGGGGATCAAAACCATGGCTGGGATGCTAGATAAAGAAGGGGCGGCTTATGATGTGGCCTCCTATCGGGATGCACCTCCTGGATTGCGAATTTGGGGTGGTAGCACGGTGGAAACCAGTGATATTGAAGCCCTGTTGCCTTGGCTAGAGTGGGCTTTTGATGAGTTGAAGACGACCTCGAAGTAGGGTCTTTGCCAGATCTTTGGGGGCGTGGGCAATACGTGATCCGCACAGATAAACCAACGCTTTTCTGACGAGGGAGGCGATCGCTCTCTTCTTGATGTTGACGGATCAACTCGGTAGAGGCAATCGCCCCGCCACCAGAGCGATCGATCTGCTCATGCTTTTGGCAATTGTGGATTTGGCTTCGGTGGTAGTTCTGATTCGGGCAGTTGCGATGACGGGAGCTTTGGTGGATTTGACTTCGGTGGGGGTTCTGATTCGGGCGGTTGCGATGACGGGGGCTTTGGTGGTGATAGCGGTTGCGATGGTGGGATGTAATCTGCCGTCCTGTATACCCAACGGTCATAACGCTGATGGCGCGGGACTCATGCGAATAGACAAACCTAATTCGGCTACCCAGTGATCAGGGTTTATTCTCAGGTTATGTCAGAGTGCTATTGTCTAGTATGACTTGAGCAACAATCTCAGAAATTGGTGTGAGTGCTGCCTCAATCGCCTCCAGTCGTCCACACGGCTCCAGCTTCTCATTGGTCCACTTCACCTCCCAGAACACTCATTGTCATCATTTGCTCACCTGAGTCTCTTGCATTTTTGGAACAAAACGGTAATAATAGATACAGAAACGAAATCGTTCACCTTCTCTTGGTGAGAAGACGGCAGTAGGAAATATTTCCGAAGGAACGCGCCTCTGACCAAACTACA
>JBFRWC010000011.1:0-11624 GCA_051439365.1 Leptolyngbyaceae cyanobacterium | reverse complement strand
CCCCCGCGGGCGGGGGCCCCCCCCCACGCCACTGAACTGGCTACGAGCGTATCTCTCTCTCTAGAGATCTTGGAGCTGTAGGCACATAACCCATTATAAGGAGAAGGTGAAGGATTGCGATGAGACTGGAGTGAGTGGATGGAGTCTACGGTGAGTCACTGGTTGGGAGATATTCCACCTGGGTCAAGTTCGTGGTCGATCGTGCCTCAGCAGTAGGATTACAACGAATAAAAGTCGCGCCCCGAAAGTTGGCGTAACTCAGATTGGCCCCAGTAAAAGTCACGCCAATTAAGGTGGCCCGTCGAAAATCACTCGCGGTTAAGTTCGCGCCGCTCAAGTCCACATCAAACAGATAAGCACTATTGAAATAGGCCGATTGCAGACTGGCCTGGGATAAATTTACATGACAGAGGTGAGCGTTGATCAGTTCTGCTTCGTGGAGGGTGGCTTGGGTTAGGTGGGCGTAATGCAAATGGGCTTCGTAGAGGATGGCTTGGTTCAAGCTGGCTTTTTCAAGTTGGGTGCCGTACCCCTGGACGTGAATCAGCTTGGCATTGTAAAGATTGGCACCCACCAGATGGGTACGATGCAGGTTACTATGGCCCAGGTTGGCCCCACGCAGATCGGCTCCGATCAGGTTCGCCTGCTGGAGGTCAATCCCCGTAAGGTCGCTATTCACCAGGCTGGCGGCGACAAAGCTGGCATGGGAAGCGATCGCCCCTTGCAACTGAGCCTGATTGAGAATTGCATTGTTACACTGGGCATGGCGCAAATCAGTGCAGGCCAGGGTCGCCTCTGCGAGATCGGCAGCACTAAAATTCACCCCAGAGCAGTCTCGCTGAGCCAAGTTCACGCCCCGAAGCTGGGCTTGGCTCAGATCCAGAACCGTCTGAGGATGTTGTTGTTTCCATTGGTGCCATCTGCTGGTGGATGATCGCAGGAGAGCCAGATGCTCTGCGGTTGCCATGATGTTCTCCCTTTCGACTATTCCTGGGACATTCTGGGCGATCGCGCTATTCCAGGCGATCGCTCAAGCGACTGCGCCCCGGTACATTTTCCATCGCAGATAAGACGGCCCGTGAAGCGGCCAGAATATCTCGTTCTTCCCCACCCAGATACAACCGACCAAAACTCCCCACGGCCCCAATCCGAATAATATTAATCAAGGCCGCTTTTTCCGCCTCGTTCGCCGCTAGAGCCGCATAGGCAGCGGGTTCCACCTCCATGACGTATAGGGTTTGACCCGCCACAATCATATTGCCTCGCCGTGAACGATTGATCAGTTGGGTATGATGGGCATCAATATTGCGGATAATTTGACTGGAAACCACCCTGGGTTTGATACAGTCGGAGGCGTTGACCCCAATGGCATTCAAGATCGCCCGTCCTGCCGCCTTGGTATCACTTTGGCTACTGGAATGCACTTCCATCACCCCATACAGTCGCTCAATCATCAACACTGCCGGTCGCACCATGGCCGACTTGAGCGCCACATCCATCAAGTGATTGACTTCAATGCCGGGAGAAATTTCAATCCACAAGGACGAATCCCCAGGAAGGGGCAAAAACCCCTGAGCCTCAGTGCCCAGATAAGCTGCGTGCTGGGCCTGCAAGTTGTCGATGTATACGTAGCTGCGAAGGTCTATATCTGTGCCCAAGTGAAAATCCGCTGATGAGTGGTCATTGCGATACCCCTTTGGGAATGGCATGGTGCCATCGCCTTTAGCATTGTACGGTATCGGGTTGGGTTCAATCTGCCTTTTGGGCTGAATTCTCCGCCAATTGCACACGGTCGGCTTGATCCACACGGTCGGCCTGAACGTTGGCTTGAGTGCGATGCTCCCGAAGTTTGCATCTTTACGTCAGGTCTCCGTATGTGAAGTCTCCGTATACTTAGTTACCTGTCACTCATTTGCTATTGCTATTCGCGTGTTAATACGTAACAATCTAGTAGTATCACGGAGATAGCCAATCAGGTATTACACATAACTGTGGTGAACTACGGAGTAACTGGGGACATTCTTTTAGCAACTTCCCCCCCCTTTTAACCCTTTGCACAGATAGAGATTGACCATGCTGACATCATCAGATTTAACCCAGGTGTGCCCAGTCGGTTCCGGAGAAAAACACGGGGGTAATACTACGGATCGATTGGCAGGGGGGACTGGCAAGAGCGTCTGCTTGAATGACCAACAGACTCCCTCTTTTCATGGGGGCAAGCCACAGCAGTTCAGATCACGGTCCAGTCAGGGAAATCCCTTCACTCCCGTTGGCATGGGTCGTCAACCACAAACGTTGCAGCCTCGTGATACCCAGCCTTCGGTGAAACCACCACGGCCATTAAGGGCTGTGAACAGTGAGTTTACCCGTCTCACCCCTAAAAGTACGCCGCTGGTGGGTCAGTCCACTCTGGGGACCTTGGAAAGCTCTGAGACGGGAGCAACGGCAGAGGGCGATCGCCTGTTGAATGCGTACGGGCTGCCCAATCTGCGAGTGGGCGAACAGGTGCATGTCCGGCTCAATTCCAATGAATTTGATCCCTATCTTCAATTGGTGGATCAATCAACGGGCCAGATCTTAGCCACGAATGACGATGGCACCGATCACAACTCCCGCCTCACCTTTAAGGTCAAATCCGGAGTGGAGTATCAGCTCCATATCACCAGCTACAGTGGCAGCGCCACCGGGCAATACGAATTGAAAACCGAGCGGTTTCTCCCCCGCCAACGTCAGCACTTTGATTTTGATTATGGCCATGGGCTAGTGGATGCGCCTGCGGCGATCGCCGAGGTCATGGGAACAAAGTTGTCTAGCAACAACCCACCTCCCCGATCTAGCCTTTGGGCCAGCAAGGTATGGGGCCGCAATACCCTAGAAACTGCCTCGGTATGGCAGCAGGGGATGACAGGGCAAGACATTACCGTCGCGGTGATTGACACGGGGGTGCAGACGGATCATCAAGACCTCAAGGGCAACCTGTGGCGTAATCCTCAGGAAATTCCAGGAAATGGCAAAGATGATGACGGGAACGGCTTTGTGGATGATAGCCGGGGGTGGAACTTTGCCGACAATAACGGCGATGTGGCCGATAGGTGGGATCATGGCACCCACATTGCCGGGATTATCGCCGCCAACCGTCAGGGCAAGATGCAGGGAGTGGCTCCGGATGCCCAAATCATGCCCATTCGAGTCGTGGGTGAAGCAGGTGGGGGACAGGCCGAGGTGGCCCAAGGCATTCGCTACGCTGTCAAAAATGGGGCGGATGTGATCAATCTGAGTTTGGGGGCGGACCCTGGTTCCATCATGGATAATCGGCTCAAGCGCGCCCTCCGGTTTGCGGACAAGAAAGGGGTGGCGATCGTGGTGGCCGCAGGCAATGAACGGCAGACCGTGGGGGCAACGCAGCCCGGAGAACCCGCAGGCTACACCGCCGATGAATCCTTGGGACTAGTGGTTGGAGCGGTGGATTCCAGCTATGCCGTGGCACCCTTCTCTAACCCGACCGGGAATCGGCGATCGCCCTTTGTGGTTGCCCCTGGGATGCAAATCTTTTCGTTGTCGTCTCAAGACCCCAGTGGCTATAAGTGGCGACAGGGAACATCAATGGCGGCAGCCTACGTTTCTGGACTGGTAGCCCTGATGCTCAGTGCCAATCCCGATTTAACCCCTCGCCAAATTCGTCAAATTATTAGTGAAACGGCGAATGATAAAGGGGTGAAGGTGGCTTAGTGGGGGAGTTGGGGAGTTGAGGGGTTGGGGCGTTGGGGCGTTGGGGCGTTGAGGGCGAGTCAAGCATCACTCCCCAATGCAACAGCCGTACCGTATAATCATCAACTGCACCTGATTGACTGACAACGACTCATTGCGTAGGTTGGGTTGAGGGGACGAAACCCAGCAGCAGTCAGCCTTTCGTTAAGCCTTCGTTAAGCCTTTCGTTGGGTTACGCTGTCGCTAACCCAACCTACGGTAGGATAAGCCTCCCAAGGGTTTCGTCGGTCAACCGTCAACACAACCGATCACTATGGTACAAACTGCTCTTTCCCCTGTTCATCACAATTGGACCGTTGCCGACATTCAAACCCTGCTGAGCCAACCCTTAATGGACTTGGTATATGAAGCCCAGACCCTCCACCGTCAGTTTCAGCCTCGTAACGCCATTCAACTTGCCACTCTTCTCAGTGTGAAAACTGGAGGATGTTCTGAAAATTGCGCCTACTGTCCTCAGTCAGCCCATTATGATACAGCAGTTGATCCGCAAGCGACCATGACTGTGGATGAGGTACTGGCAGCAGCACAGTCCGCTCAGACGAATGGGGCTAGCCGTTTTTGTATGGGATGGGCATGGCGGGAGATTCGGGATGGCGTTAAGTTTGATGACATGTTGGCGATGGTGCGAGGAGTTCGGCACTTGGGCATGGAAGCCTGTGTCACTGCAGGCATGTTGACCGATGCCCAAGCCGATCGGCTGGCAGATGCCGGATTGACCGCCTACAATCACAACCTTGACACCAGCCCTGAATTCTACGACAACATTATTACAACCCGCACATACGATGAACGGTTACACACCTTAAAACGGGTGCGACAAGCAGGGATCACGGTCTGTTGTGGCGGCATTATCGGCATGGGTGAGTCAATGGGCGATCGCGCTCGAATGCTGCAAGTCTTATCTAGCCTTGATCCCCACCCGGAAAGTGTGCCCATTAATGCTCTAGTCGCAGTTGCGGGAACACCACTAGCCCAACGAGAGCCAATTGACCCCATGGAACTGGTCCGAATGTGTGCCGTTGCTCGCATTACCATGCCCAAGGCCATGGTGCGTCTCAGCGCTGGCCGAAGTCAGCTGAGCCGGGAAGCCCAGGTTCTCTGTTTTCTGGCTGGGGCTAATTCAATTTTTTATGGGGATAAACTCCTGACCACAGGCAATCCCGAACAGGGTCGCGATCGCCAATTATTAGAAGACATTGGCGCTATCCCGCTGAGTCCTTCAAAAACAGGACATCATCAACCGGAATGTTCCTAAGAAAATTAATAGAGTTTTTGGGATCATTCTGTATCTTGGTTAAAATTGCGTCGCTTAAGCCCAATTAGAGCCTAAAGGAATGCTGATTTGTATCAAATTAATGCAGGTTATTCCCATCGGAAAACATACGGTATAGTATTCATCAAAGTCACGCATCTACCCTGAAGAGGCTACATTGACCAGCGAGTTGACAGACTTGTGGTATGTTTCTCGTAGCGGCACACTTCGAGGTTTGTGGCATCGCACTATGGTTAGCTTATCTACAGAAAATTCTTTAATCAGGGCTGTGTTTAGGTATATTAAGAGTGCGTGATTACTGTTTACGTTTCGGGCTTCATCACTGCTTCAGGGTTGTGATTTTGATGATTACCGAAGGGACGGCAAACAGTACAGATTGATGTTGATTCGGTCAGTGATGGAGTACAAGCAGTGAGCAATATTTTTGGTAAGTTAAAGGACTTTGTCGGTCTCAATGACCCAGCCGAGTACGATTACGAGTACGACGAAATGGATGGTGGAGAATACCAAAATCTCTACCAGCAAGAAAATAGTGGCGTTGTTCCAGCGGAAGAAACTCCCCGTCGCCGTTTGAACCGTCGAGCCACGATGGGAACCGAGACAGGTAGTGCGGCCCTCAATAATGTGATTGGGATGCCTGGGGCGCTCAATGGCATGTCTGAAGTGATGGTGATGGAGCCTCGCAGCTTTGAAGAAATGCCCAATGTGATTCGGGCGTTGAGGGAGCGCAAGTCTGTAGTGCTGAACTTGACGATGATGGATGCAGACCAAGCGCAGCGGTCAGTTGACTTCGTTGCAGGCGGAACCTACGCCATTGATGGCCACCAAGAGCGGATTGGCGAAAGTATCTTTCTGTTCACTCCCAATTGTGTTCAAGTGAGTACTCCCGTTGGTGTCATGAATCAGCCACCCGTGGTCCAGGAAGCCCAACCTCCTACTCCGGCGCGTCCAGCCGCAACTCCAGCCCCGGCGTGGGAAATGGAACAGGTTCGGATGGCTCAATGATTCACTTTTTGCACCCAGTAATTGTTTTTGATTCAGTTTGATTAAGACAGGTTAAAGCGTGAAATTAGGGATCATTGGTGGCGGGATGATGGGGGAAGCCTTGTTATCCCGCCTTGTTGCGCGAAATATTTATCCGGCAGAGATGGTGCTGGTGAGTGACCCCCTGCCCCAGCGTCAGGCTGATTTGCACCAACGTTATGGCATTGGAGTGACTGCCGATAATCAGTTAGTGTTTCAACAGGCCAGTGTGGTGTTGCTGGCCATTAAGCCTCAAATCTTTGCCCGTGTTGTGGCTGCGTTGCAGAGCAATCGTCCCACGCCTCCCCCGAATCAAGTGATTATCTCCATTTTAGCTGGGACATCCCTGGCCCAACTGGAATCAGCATTCCCGGACCAACCTGTAGTGCGGGTGATGCCCAACACTCCGGCAACTGTTGGGTCTGGAATGACAGCGATCGCCCCTGGCCAGCACACCACTCCAGGGCACATGGAGCTGACTCGTCAATTGTTTGAGGCGGTTGGCGACGTGGTGGAAGTGCCTGAGCGAATGATGGATGCCGTCACCGGGGTCTCAGGATCTGGCCCAGGGTTTCTGGCTGTCGTCGCCGAAGCCATGATCGATGGTGGGGTCTTGGCAGGTCTGCCACGGGCGATCGCCACCCAACTCGCGCTACAAACTCTCAAAGGCACTGCCGAGCTGCTCCAGTCTGGGGTGCATCCAGCCGAACTCAAGGATCGGGTCACCAGTCCCGGCGGTACCACCATTGCTGGGGTTGCAGAACTGGAAAATGCCGGAGTGCGATCGGCAATGATGCAGGCGGTAAAGGCAGCCTGTGAGCGATCGCAAGAACTGGGTGAGTAGAATCCGGGGCTTTTAAAAAAATGTGTGTGTTTCGCGTTAGTGAGCTACAACACACCTCCAAGCCTCTCAAGAGGGGCTTGGAGCCCAGCAAGAAATCTGAGCGACCTCCGGTTCCCCTCCTTGGAGGCGCTAGGGGTGGGTCTTTCCACCCCGCTCAACACATAACGAAAGAACTCCGGGTTCTGTGCTTTAAGCCCATTTAGATGGGCTAGGCGCTAGGGAGCCAGAGCGCTACCCCGCAATAAGCTACCAACGGTCTTAGCCGTGATTTTCAACTGAGTCAGTGGATTCGCTGGAACCACAGTCTTATACAGATAGCTGTCGAACGTCAGCTTTTGCACATCTAAGTCCGAACACATCTCGACGAACGCCTCACGAGTTGCATCGGAGCGGTAGAATACCCGCTGAAGGATGTCCAGCACCAGGTAAGTGGCACCATACTTCCGATCCCAACGCTTCAGGTACACTTTCAGTTCCTTCTCAGTTGGAATCCGAGCACCATTTTCGGAAAACTCAACGATCGCCTCTGCGCACATTCTGCCTGACTTGGCCGCAAAGTAAATACCTTCACCCGAAGACTTGGTAACCGTTCCCGCTGCATCACCCACGAGAGCAACCCGGCCCACGACTCGGCGAGGGCGGGGATGTTCTGGAATCGGATGGGCTTCCACCTTAATGATTTCGCCACCCGCCAGCTTTTCCTCAGCCCGCTTCCTCAGCCCCGCTTGCAACTTTTTGATATCCGCTTGGTGAGGCCGCATGGTACCTGTCCCGACGGCAACGTGGTCGTACTTTGGGAAAACCCAACCGTAGAAGTCCGTGGAGACATCATCCCCGACATACATTTCCGCTAGGTTCTCGTAGCGTTCCATCTTATCCTGGGGCAAGCGAATCCGCTCTTGGAAGGCGATCGCATAGTTGTAATCCCCTGCTTTGATGGCACGGGCCACGCGGGAGTTAGCCCCGTCAGCGCCAATCACGACATCCACTTTCAGGGTCTTCGCCGCACTCTTCCCATTGACCGATTCAGAATGGTCGGCGTAGTGCAGTGTGTAGGGATCGCCGCTCTTTTCGGGCAATTCAAGGGTATGAACAATCCCATTGATGAGCTGGGCACCCAGGCGATGGGCGCGATCGCGCAAAAACCCATCCAACACCTCACGGCGACACATGCCGATATATTCACCCTGGTTACGAATCCGAATATCCGCCTCCCGATTAGACGGGGAAATCATCAACATATTCGTCACCTGACGGTCGATGATCTCTAATGGCAAATCAAACTCATCCACCATGCAGAGGGGAATCGCTCCACCGCAGGGCTTAGCATTGTCCAACTTGCGCTCAAACAAAAAGGTTTCAATACCTGCTTTTGCGAGGACCTCGGCAGCAGATGAGCCTGCTGGTCCTCCTCCGACCACTGCAACCCGTAGTGTCAACGGTTTTTCTCCCAACTTCTCTAGATGTACTGGTGTGAATCCTATCACGGTGCCCCAAAGGCGATCGCCCCAATACTGAGAAATCTAACGCCAATGAAACACTCTTTAATAAATCGATACATTTTGTGGCGTTTTTCAATCAAATCCATAGATAAGCAAAGTCTAGAGATAAGCCCATCCAGGACACACCCAAAGGGGCAATCAAGATGGAACAAATTTACCCCAATCGACTCAAAATAAGCTAAGGTACGAATGCACTGATTTCCAGCCATCTTCACCCCCCCACTCCCCACTCCCCCACTCCCCACTCCCCCACTCCCCCACTCCCCACTCCCGACCATGACCCTAAAACCTGCCCAAATCCAAGCCATCCTTCAAGCGAAACAATCTGACTTTCAGCAGTTTAATCAGCGATCGCTCACCGCCATTAAGTATTATCGAGACTCACTAGCGGCCCTCACTGAACGATCGCCCCAAGAGTTAGCCAGCAGCCGAGAAGCATTAGGCATTGAAGGGGACTATGGCGCGAGTCCTCTAGAGCCGTTTTCCCAGGCGAAACATGGCGTGTTATCGTCTCAGCTAGTATGGCCCAGTCGGGAACAAAGCATGGAATGGGTCCGGGAACAGTTGGCTGGAGTCACCACGTTTGCGGTGGATGGGTCCCAAATTTTTCCGAGCAAAGATATTTCGATTCCCATTGCCCTAGTCCAAATTGGGTGGTTTGAAAATCCTCATTCTGAGACCCAAGCCTATCAAAAAGATGTGGACTTGGACGTGATGACTCCGGCTGAGCTGCAAATGGATCACAGTGGCGACTCGGCCAAACATCGAGTGGAACTGCGGCGGCTCCAGATGGAAACGGATTGTCTCACAGACTACATTCAAGCCCATGCCGGGGCAATTCAGCAAGGAAAGCCCTGTCTTGTCTTTTTAGATGGATCGCTGGTGGCTTCCTTTTCCAAGGAGTTTACCCCAGAAATTCGGCAAGAATACGTCAAGTGTTTCCTCAAACTGTTACGGGCCAGCCAAACCCATCGAGTTCCCTTAGTGGCTTATGTGGATACGACCTACGCCCGTGATCTGACGGTGATGTTGAAGCAGGACTTTGATTTACCAGAGGTGCCATCGATTCATGATGCCCAGTTAGTGAATCCTTATATGGAATGGGGCGATCGCACTCCCCTGATGCTGAGCCAACGGGCCGGAATCCTGCGAGATTACGCCGAACAGCAAGACCAGATTATGTTTACTTACCTGAAAACCACTCGTCATACCTATCCGGCTCGGTTAGAAATGCCCCGGTGGATGTATGAAGAGGGGATTGCGGATCAGGTAATTAACTGGGTGCGAGGGGAAGTAATCATTGGTGGCGGCTATCCCTACGCAATCGAGACGGCGGATCAGACAGCGGTGTTGCGGAGTGGCGATCGCCAAACTTTTTTCCGCATTCTCCAAGACTGGGCTGCGGAGATGGAGTTGAATTTGCGCCTCTCTCGCAAAATGGTGAGTAAAGCCCGACGGCGACGCTAACTTACGACCCCAGCGAAAACCACACAACTTAAATCGAAGACATCAGATGGTATTGGTGTAAAGCATAAGCGCCCAAAGCTTTGAACATCATCAAGGTTGTCAGGCGATCGCTTCCCCCATTACTGTATTTGTAGAACACCACCCTAGTCCACCAACCAACCAAATAACGCACCCAAAGTCAGGCTAAAGTCCTGAGCAAAATCAGGTACAGGTAGCACCATATCTAGTTCGTCGTAACATTCAGTTTGACGTTTTGGTACAAATACAAAAACAGATTGCTCCATGGGGTCAATTAGCCATCCCATCTGCGTCTCATGGTCAAGACAATGGAGGATATTTTTAGTCACCTTTGTTTGACTTTGCTGGGGTGAGAGAATATAAATCGTCAAATCTGGGGCAATATAAAAGGTACCCGCGACTCTGCCATTTTCCTGGCGAGGAATTCGCTCCCATAAAAATACAGAGATGTCAGGTACAGTCGATCGTCCTCCGAATGTAGAACGAAGTTCCGTGAATGCCCTAGCAATTTTGGCAGGTTTGACGGTGGCATTAATGGCAGGTGCCAATTCGGTCTGAATAACGCTGTGTTCTCCTTGTGGCATCGTTTTTTGAATAACACACCCGTTGATGTACTCTGTAGCAGGTTTGGTTTCTGGTAACTGGAGAAATTCTTGTAACGTTAGCGGTTTGGCAGGGGTTTGTACCATCGTCCCTCCTGATCAGCTAGTAACGCCGAATCGCTCTTACATCATAGCGTGATTGATGGCGTGGAGTGCCTGGGCGGAGCACGTATCGCCTCAATAGCCCTTCGAGGACTGGCACCATTGGCGATACGTACTTTGCCTAGGGAACCCCAACACCTCATCACAAATTCTGAAGTTTTCTGACACACGACCACCATCGGTGATGCCCCATGACAAGATAAGGGGCGATGATAGTCAGGAGCATCCGATCGTTATGACCTTACCGAATGGGGTAGCCGCCGGAGATGTGACCGCAACCAGCGCGGTGCTGTGGACTCGGAGCTTGGCCGCAGGAGATGTGATCTTCACCGTCGCCACCGACGCCAGCTTTAGCCAAGTGGTGGCCACGGAAACTGTCGCAGTGACGGATACCCTGGTGCCCGTTAAAGTCGATCTGGATAGCCTATCGGCGGGAACGCAATATTTTTACCAGGTGACGAATGCGGCGGGGGCCACCGAAACCGGGCAGTTCCACACGGCGGCGATCGCCACCAACTATACCGGGCTGCGCTTTGGGGTATCGGGGGATTGGCAGGGGGAACTGGCTCCTTATCCGGCGATCGCCAACGCTGATGAGCAAGACCTAGCTTTCTTCGTCCAGATGGGTGACACCCTGGAAGCGGATAGCGAATCGGCAGCATTGCCTGGAGTGAGCCAAGCTCAGACTCTAGAGGAGTTCCGGATCAAACATGCCGAAATCTACACCGAGCGGTTTGGCGTCAACAATTGGGCTGACCTCCGCGCCTCCACCGCTGTTTATGCTACTTGGGATGATCATGAACTCACCAACGATTTTGCTGGGGGGGCCGCTCCTGCTGACTCGCCGCAGCGCGACAATATTTTTGGCGATGCCACCACCGGGTTTGTCAACGATACCCAAGCCTTTGATGATGCCCTCCTGGCGTTCCAAGATTACAAACCCATCCGCGATGAATTCTATGGTGACACGGGAGACGATCGCACTGCCAATGAGCAAAAGCTGTACCGATACAACACCTTTGGGC
>JBFRWC010000010.1:0-8660 GCA_051439365.1 Leptolyngbyaceae cyanobacterium | reverse complement strand
GGACAAGCACGGGGGCGTTGGGACAATCACGGGGGGGTTGTCCGTACGGGGGGGAGTGTTAGGTTCTGCCTTTTGCCTTTTGCCTTTTGCATTTAGGTCTGCGGACAGCCTTTATTTCTGCCTTTATTCGGGAGAAATGCGATCGCGCAGGGAGTCGTTGCGGGTGGGGCGGGTGGGGGTTTCACTGCCGCCTTGGAGGTGGGTGAGGTGATGGTGTTGCCATGCAAACAGGAGTAGGTTGATGCCAAATTCTTGGGCAGTGCGAATGGTGGGTCGCGATCGCTGCATGGTTTCATCTGGCCCCCATAATTGGGCGATATCACCAATGAGTAAGATAACACTGCCCCAGTGCAATACGGTTAGGGGAATCCCATCAACGTGGGGCCACTGACCAAACAAAAAGGGTTCTAATCGTAGTGGGTGAGTGGCGGACACGGTGCCATCGCCGCTGAGGTCGTGACCGAGGGGAGCTAGAATCGATCGTAAGGTGTTCACGAGTTGTTGGACTTGCTGGTGAATATCCCGATCGTAGGCAGCGAGTTCGGTCGTCAACTGTTGTCGCATGGGGGCAACGTCGGGGCTGTTATCCAATTCATCTAGGGCGGTCTGCAATTCCTGCCGCAATGAATAAAGGGACACCAATCCTGTGTCTTCTGGCTTGACATTGACGAGTAAGATGCCGCCTTGATCGAAAACGGGGGTTAAGGCGGCAACGACTTCTGCCCCTAATTGTTGCAAGGTGGGCCAAGCGGTGTAAATCAAATTCGGGAGGAGAAACAAGGGATCGGTTGGGTTGGATGGACTGGATGTTGGTGCTGAGATTGGGGAATTGTCGCGAATTTGGGCAATGTCGTCGTATCCAGAGAGGCGGGGGTAGAGAGCGGAGGCCGCTTTGAGCAACGACTGAAGTTGGGTGGCGATCGCCCGATCTGCCGGACTATCTATAGTCAACTGCGCAATTCGGATTAGGGCATCGGGACGGCGGCGAATCTGGGGACGATAGCGCAAATCCAGTTCATTCATCTTGGGGGCAAACACATCAGTTGCTCGGTCGAGAGCAATGGCTCCCCCCGTCTCTGGACTTTGAAGCAAAATTCGGCACAGCTCGATATCTTCCGGGTCCAGGGCCATTTTCTCCACAATTCGGAATTGCTCAGGCCGAATCACGGAGGCGGCTCGCGTCCCCTGTAAAGTGTCTGGGTCCACATGGCTGACGGTGAGATAGACCCAACAGGCATCTCCAGGGGACGGCTCCAGTTCGACCCGGAATGAGACGGGGTCCGGCACCACAATGGGACGACCCATGACATCAATAGCCACTCCTGGCTGAATTTCCAACCACCGACTATCGCGATATTGCCCTGGTACCTGCTCTGGCGGCGCAATGGTGACGACTGCCAGTCCATAGACAATGCCAGGGTAGTAAAGCGATTGAAACGTAAAGCTGTGGCGCTGACGATGATAGCCGTGGGCACGCTGCCACAGGTCTGCCGTGATCAACAGTCCATCATCAATTTGCAGCCGTTCAAAAACCTGGAGGGGCGAATAAGGATAGGGGTTGGGCATGGGGGTGATACAGAACCATCACAACATCAGTCACTTCCAAACATAGTATTCAAATGGGGGATTCAAACTGTTTTTTTTGACAGAATTATTCATACAGACCCGTTTCTCCCCGTTGCTCAAATATTACTGAAAATTAAGCGATCGCCCCCCAATCCACACCAGAGTCGTCCCAATGGTTGGCGATCGACCCATAGATATAAAGCAATAGGAAAGATTTACGGGTCCAACTTTTTTACCCCCCTAAAATGCAGGGTAGTTAATTTCTCGATTCCTGTCCTACCCCTATGAAACAGATTCCAGCGTCACTTTTGACCCTAGTGGCTGGTATTGTCATCACCTTAGTCAGTCTGTGGTACGGAAGTCACAACAACTTGCTTCCCGTCCAAGCGTCCACTGCGGCCCCGGCAGTGGACAGTATCTTTCAGGTGATGGTGATTATCGGCACAGCTCTCTTCATCATTGTTGAAGGAGCGATCGTCTATTTCGCCATTCGCTATCGTCGGCCCAAAAATGACGACAGTGATGGTGTGCCTTTGGAAGGCAACCTCCAACTCGAAATTTTTTGGACGGCGATTCCCGCCATTATCGTCGTTGGATTGGGAGTCTACAGTGTGGATGTGTACCGGGAAATGGGCGGATTGTCCGTGGGGGAACACGCCATGCACTCATCCATGATGATGGGGCAGTCTTCGTCTACCCTAGTAGCTCAAGCCCCGTCTGATGTGATCAGCGATGTCCCCATGTTGATGGCAGAGGTGGAGGATAGCGATGAACCCTCTGCTAAGTACGGATTCGGCGCGGCTCCTGGAGCGGAGGAACAGGCTCCCGATTTGGTGGTCAATGTCACCGGGATGCAGTTTGCTTGGTTGTATGAGTACCCCACCGAAGATGACTTGATGACAGCGGAATTGCATATTCCAGTTAACAAGGATGTCCAGCTCAACATTGAAGCCACGGATGTGATTCATTCATTCTGGGTACCCGCGTTTCGGCTCAAGCAAGACGCGATTCCAGGCAAGCCGACCCAGTTACGCTTTGTCGCTACTCGCACAGGTACCTATGACGTAGTGTGTGCGGAATTGTGCGGCAGCTACCACGGTGGGATGCGGAGCGAGGTGATTGTCCACACTGAGGAAGAGTATCAGGAGTGGCTCGCCGAGGAGATGGAATACGCGATGGGGTCAGGCGGTGAAGGGGCAATTGCTTCCGCGTCTGCTCCCTTACCTGTGGACCCTACTCAGCTTTCCCCAGCGGAATACCTAGCCCCCTATGGCGAAGAATGGGGCGTATCCCCCACCACCCATTTGCCTCAACCCGACCCTCATGCTGGACACCACGAGATGTAATCCGAATCCATCTCTCGAATTCATATTCTTTGGGAAATTTCCGAGGCAAAACCTCCCCGCGTGGGGTGCTGTGAGCGCTAGCGTAACGCACCGCCCTTGGTCACTTCTTGACCCAAAAATTCTCTTTGCACTCATTTGCAACTGTTGACCTGATTTCAATCAAACTCTATGGCTCAAGCTCAAATTCCTTTTCCATCTACTCCACCCATGCCCCCGGAAATGCCCAAGGCATGGAAGTGGTATGACTATTTCACCTTTAATATTGACCACAAAGTCATCGGGATTCAATACCTGGTCACGTCCTTTGTGTTTTATCTGATTGGGGGGCTGATGGCGTTGGCCATGCGAACCGAACTGGCCACCCCCGACTCCGACATGTTGGACCCGGAACTATACAATGCATTTTTAACCAATCATGGCACCATCATGATTTTCATGTGGATTGTGCCTGCGGCTATTGGCGGCTTTGGCAACTACCTGGTGCCCTTGATGATTGGGGCACGGGACATGGCCTTCCCGAAGCTGAATGCCTTGGCCTTTTGGTTAGTTCCTCCCTCCGGAGCGTTGCTGTTGGGTAGCTTCTTCTTTGGCGGTGCCCAAAGTGGTTGGACTTCCTATCCTCCCCTCAGCGAAATCACCGCGAATACGGCTCAGTCCATGTGGATTTTGGCCATTATTCTGGTGGGGACTTCTTCAATCTTAGGGGCAGTGAACTTTGTCGTCACCATCATGAAAATGCGGGTTCCCAGTATGAGTTGGGATGAGATTCCCTTGTTCTGCTGGGCCATGTTTGCCACGTCCTTGTTGGCCTTGTTTTCCACCCCTGTGTTGGCTGCTGGATTGGTGCTGCTCTTTTTCGATATCAACTTTGGCACGGCTTTCTTCAACCCAGAAGAAGGGGGAGATGTGGTGTTGTATCAGCACTTGTTCTGGTTCTATTCTCACCCTGCTGTGTATCTGATGATTTTGCCCATCTTTGGCATTATGTCGGAGGTGATCCCAGTCCATGCCCGGAAGCCGATTTTTGGCTATAAGGCGATCGCCTATTCCAGTATGGCCATCTGTTTTGTCGGCTTATTTGTGTGGGTCCACCATATGTTCACCAGCGGTACCCCTGGCTGGATGCGGTTGTTCTTCACCATTTCTACCCTAATTGTGGCGGTCCCCACTGGAGTGAAAATCTTTAGTTGGGTGGCAACCCTGTGGGGGGGCAAAATCCGCTACACCAGCGCCATGTTATTTGCCATCGGTCTCTTAGGCATGTTTGTCTTTGGCGGCTTGAGCGGTGTTACCTTGGGCACCTCTTCCTTTGATATTCACGTCCACGACACATATTACGTGGTGGCGCATTTCCACTATGTTTTGTTTGGTGGTTCCGTCTTTGGCATTTACGCCGGAATTTATCACTGGTTCCCTAAGATCACCGGGCGCATGTACAACGAACCCTTGGGCATCGCTCACTTCGTTATGACCTTTATCGGCACGAACCTCACATTCCTGCCCATGCACAGCTTGGGCTTACACGGAATGCCCCGGCGGGTCGCTATGTATGATCCCCAGTTCCAGACCCTAAACCAAATCTGTACCTTTGGTTCATTTCTCCTGGGGATCTCCATCCTGCCCTTTTTCATCAATATGGTGTGGAGTTGGATCAACGGTCCTAAAGCCGAGAGCAATCCTTGGAAAGGGCTGACGCTAGAGTGGACCACTGATTCTCCCCCCATTATTGAAAACTGGGAAACGTTGCCCACTGTTACCACGGGTCCTTATGAATATGGCATGGGTAAGACATTGCCGTACTTGGGCATCAATGGGACTGACGTGACCGAAGAATCGGCAACCTCCTAAGCGGCTAGGCTTCATCATCCAATTAGGTGATGTCTTGCAAAGAAATTACCAACCTGCGGTGCGTTATGCTGGCGCTTTTCTGGTATGCCCTTTGGGCTATATAGCACCCTACAGCGGTATATTCTTTCTCAAAAATCACCTTAGTCTATGTCTGATTGCGATCCGGCTGACCCACCCCCAGCCCCACCCAAGAGGGGAGTCGGACACGGGGGGATATCCACGAATCTGGTGTGAACATCCCCTAACTAACTGACAAAACTGCCTAAAACTGTGATCCTGCCTTGGGTCAGGCGACCTGACCCCTACATGGCCCCAATCCCTTGTAGGGGCGCGGGAACCGCTCCCCGAATCTTGCCCGCCAACCAGAAACATCCCTTGGGGCAAAAGACCACTACTCACCACCCACCATCCACTACTCACTACCCACTACCCACCATCCCACTACCCACCAATAACTATGATCAACCCTGCAACCTCTGCTCAAGCAGACGAATTGATTGCTTCTAGTGATGATGCTCATGGCCATAGTGATCATGAGCATCCTGATTTTCGTGTCTTTGGCTTGCTCACCTTTTTGTTCTCAGAATCCTTGATGTTTGGTGGCTTCTTTGCTACCTTTTTGGTCCTGAGAGGAGCGGCAGCCCAATGGCCGCCCGAAGAAACCGAAGTCGAACTCCTCTTGCCTGCGATTAACACTATCATTCTGGTGTCCAGCAGTTTCGTGATTCATCTTGGGGATGATGCCATCAAGAAAAATGATGTGAAGGGAATGCGGCTCTGGTACGCTGTCACTGCATTGATGGGAGTCATCTTCCTCGGTGGCCAGTTGTATGAATATCTCACCCTGGGTTATGGTTTACAAACTAATTTGTTTGCCAATTGTTTCTACCTCACCACTGGATTTCATGGCCTGCACGTCTTGGTTGGGGTATTCCTGATTCTGGGGGTGTTGTGGCGATCGCGCCGTGACGGCCACTATTCCGACAGCAAGCACGTCGGCATTGAAATGGCTGAGATTTACTGGCACTTTGTAGACATCATTTGGATCGTGTTGTTCACCTTGATTTACATCTTGGCCCTGCTTTAGTTTTCAAAGAACCAGCAATTACTAACGAAAACGGGGACAGTTATGTCTAGCTGTCCCCGTTTTTGTTGGTGTAATACAGGGAAACCGCTATTCAACATTTCCCTGTTTGCAAGATTGACTGAGATATTGATAGTTAGAGCGACTCAACCCCTCTGCTTCCTGCCATTGAGTACCAACTAATTTAGCTTTATCGAAAGTGACTTTGGCCAGATGTGCGTTGCTAAAGTTAACGCTGGTTAAGTTTGCCCCCAAAAATGATGTCACTACCAATTTTATAAAGCGACCACTAATAATCAACAATGAAAGTAAGATAGCAAATGAGACTGAGAAGCTAAATAAGAAGGCAAGGGCCTCATTACTCGGGTAATTAACGATAGGACCATAGCCAACTGCCACACATGCATAAAGCAGAAAACTTGGAAAATATAAGAATGCATATACTGCAGCTATACCAGCTAGGATGCCAAGCAAAACGAGTATTACAAACATTGGAGCCTTCTGTTTTTTCATGCACACAGAAGCGGCTAAAGTGCCTAGCTCAATACCTCCGAAAGCACCGACAGAAGCTACACCTATCAATATTGCCTGAATTTCAGCGGCAAGGGCATATAAGAGCACACCTATAGGGAAGAGAAGCCCAGAGAGAAAAAATAGTAGTGCGGCTACTGTAGCGAGACCCAACCCTAAGCTTGCAATATATTTCTTAACTCTTTTCTCCAATAAGCGTACGGCAAAGAATAAGGTAACGCACAAGATAACGGCTAAGTATATCCCAGTATTTACCGTAGAGGCCGGATCTTCCGGATAGAATCTACTAATAAGAGCTGTGGCAATTATATAACCAGAAACAGTTAGTTGTACGCCTGAAGCAAAAGATAGACCCAACACATGGAGTATGCCCAAGACCTCCATTATATATTCTGCGGATGGACCGGCCCTTGCACCTATGAACTTAGCTCCGGTCAAATCGGCGTAACTAAAATCCGTTCCCCGAATGTCACAGTGGGAAAAATCAGCATCTTTAAGATCCTGCCCTTTGAAATTCTGCCCTCTAATGTCTAGGCTATGGAAATGGCGATCGCCATTTCTGTATCGTTGCATCAGCTCAGATGCCCGCATGGCAATATCCCTACTTCTATTTTCTGTGATATCGAACACTCTGGTGCCCAGCCAGAAGACTGGGCACCCTACAAGAACCTGTGGTTAGAAGTTAGTCTGGGGCAGCGCCTCAGGAGGCCTTCCCAGCAGGACACTGAGAGGCAGAATGTTCAATTCAGAATCAATCAGCCTAGCCCCCAGCAACTGCTGGGACAATGCTGACCTCATCGCCATCTTTCAATGCAGTATCAGCATTATCTAAAAAGCGAATGTCTTCTTCATTCACATAGAAGTTGATGAAGCGTCGCAATCCACCCTGTTCATCGCACAACCGTGCTTTGATTCCAGGACACTGGCTCTCCAAGCTATCCATTAATTCAGTCATGTTACCGGCCTCACACTCGAGTGTAGCCTGGTTCTTGGTAAATTTTTGAAGGGGGGTAGGAATTAAAACTTTGACAGTCATTTTTGCCTCTCACCATGGAATTAACAGCGAACAACTGGGCATCGAAACGATTTGCCCATTACGAAACCAAAAGAATCGTCGGTACCCACTTTACACCAAGAATCGGGGTACAATGCACCCCGATTCTTGAGACATTCTTCTGCTTGAAGGCAAACCCTAAACTACCAGATTGACCTACAACCAAAAGTTGGGAATTGACAACTCTCTAGTCATCCTAGACGCCAGTTTGCTGCCACTCTAGGCGCTCTAGGGTTTGTGCCCTTTCCCAAGCAGATTCAAAGGAGGCTAACTTGGGATCGATAGTCAAGGGTTCACCGATGTAACCCTGAACCGCTTCCTGGGTCTTCAGTCCATTACCAGTAATGTAGGCAACAGTGGTTTCGTCAGGGTCGATCTTGCCTGCTTCTACCAACTTCTTGAGGACTGCGATCGTGGTTCCACCTGCTGTCTCAGTGAAGATACCCTCGGTTTCAGCCAAGAGCTTCATGCCTTCCACGATTTCAGCATCGGTAACATCTTCGATGTTGCCCTTAGTCTTGCGGGCAATGTCCAGCGCGTAAATGCCGTCTGCGGGATTACCGATGGCGATGGACTTGGCAATAGTGTTGGGCTTGACCGGAGTCACAAAGTCCCGTCCTTCTTTGAAGGCTTGGGAAATGGGGGAGCAACCTTCGGCTTGGGCACCGCTAAACCGAACATCTTTAGCATCAACCAAACCTACTTTTACAAACTCTTGGAAGCCTTTGTAAATCTTGGAGAAGAGAGAACCGGAAGCGAGGGGAGCGACAATATGGTCAGGCAATTCCCAACCCAACTGTTCAATTACCTCATATCCCAAAGTCTTGGAGCCTTCAGAATAGTAGGGACGCAAGTTGATGTTAACAAAACCCCAGCCGTGGGTGTTCGCCACTTCGGAACAGAGACGGTTCACTTGGTCGTAGTTACCACGTACCGCCATTAGCGTGGGATTGTAGATGAGAGTTCCCATTACTTTGCCCGCTTCCAAGTCGGAGGGAATAAATACACAGCACTCTAAGCCAGCATGGGCGGCGATCGCCGCTGTTGAGTTGGCCAAGTTCCCTGTACTGGCACAGGACACTGTAGTAAAGCCCAGTTCACGGGCACGGGTCAATGCAACGGAAACCACCCGATCCTTAAAGCTAAGGGTGGGCATATTTACCGCATCATTCTTAATGAATAGCTTCTTCAAACCGAGGCGGCGAGCCAACCGGTTTGCCTGCACTAAGGG
>JBFRWC010000009.1:0-5809 GCA_051439365.1 Leptolyngbyaceae cyanobacterium | reverse complement strand
GTTCTCCACAACGACATCGACCCCGAACTCCACTCTCCCCCCAACTCCCGAACCCCCCAACTCTCTAACTCCCCAACTCCAAAATCCAAAACCCAAAATCTAAAATCCTTACACCGCCTCCAAGGCTACATCGAATTACAAAACATCAGCTTTGGCTACCATCCCCTAGAAGCCCCACTGGTGGAAGATTTTAGCCTCAAAATTAAGCCCGGTCAGCGGATTGCCTTTGTGGGTGGCAGTGGTTCTGGTAAATCGACCCTAGCGAAGGTAGTAGCGGGATTGTATCAACCCTGGTCCGGCAAGATTTTGTTCGATGACATAGAGCGATCGCACATTCCCCGCGCCGTCATTACGAACTCCATTGCCGTGGTGGAGCAGGATATTGTCTTATTTGAAGGGACCGTGCGGGAAAACCTGACCCTGTGGGACACCACCATTCCTGATCAGGACATCCGTCGTGCCTGTCAAGATGCCGTGATCGAGGACATTATCCTGTCCATTCCCTGTGGTTATGATGCCGAATTACTGGAAGGAGCCACCAACCTCAGTGGTGGTCAGCGCCAGCGCATGGAAATTGCCAGAGCCTTGGTCAACAATCCTTCTATCCTGATTATGGATGAAGCCACCAGCGCGTTGGATACGGAAACCGAGAAAATTATTGACCAGAACTTGCGGCGACGGGGCTGCACCTGCCTGATTGTGGCTCATCGTCTCAGTACGATCCGTGATGCTGACGAAATTATTGTCCTCGATCGGGGCAAAGTGGTGCAGCGGGGCACCCATGACGAGTTGTGGCAACAGGACGGTCACTACGCCCGTCTGATCCAGAGCGATGGCGGATCGCTGTCTGCCCAGAGTTGAGGGCGCTAGGCTACCAGGCATGACGACACAAGGCATGACAACGAAAAACAGCAGAAAATATAAAACCTGGTGAGCGATCGCTAATTCAGCGAGTGACCTGTTAGAATACATAGGCTGTGCATTCAAGTCTGACCTTGAGCCAATCACTGGATATTCCAACTGTAGATACCTATTTGCAAGAGCTAGCGGCCATTCAACAAACTGGCTCGAAGCGTGTTGCCATTCTCGGTTCTCGCCACGTCCCGATTACTCATCAGAATATGATTGAGCTGATGAGTTTTGCCCTAGTGGATGCAGGCAATAACCTCTTGACATCGGGAGCCACAGGTACCAACTCCGCTGCAATCCGGGGAGCCATGCGAGCTAACCCCAATCTGTTGACTGTTATTCTGCCCCAAAGCCTTTCTCGACAACCCTTAGAGTCTCGCAAGCAATTGGAGAACGTGATTCATTTGGTCGAGAACTCCGATAACGATGCGATGTCCCTTGCTGAGGCCAGCTTGCTGTGCAACCAAGAAATAATTTCTCGGTGTCAGCAACTCATTTGCTTTGCTTTTCATGACAGCGCAACTCTGCTGGAAACCTGCAAAAATGCAGAGGAGCAGCACAAGGTGGTCACGATGTTTTATCTAGACTAAGTTTTATCTAGACTAAGTACTAAGGCTCGAACAAAACCCAGGTGTCTTGTGGGAAACGAGACAGAGCCGTACCTCCCACAGGACACCTTCATGTCTTACTTAATTCTCATTCCTAAGAAGCAATTGATACCGGAGCAATTGATACTGACTGTTAGCCCTAGCCAACACGGTGGGGACGGCTGGGTACACCAATGAGCGATCGCCCCGATCGCCACAGCGTGACATGGGTTTCATAGTCTACTAGGATGCAGGGTTGCCCCAAGCTAATGTTTTCTTGGGCCACTTCCACTGCTATATCCCGCAATCGTGAGGCAAACGTTTGCCCTTTGGTAAACAAACGACCCTGGAACACTAGCTTAGAGGAAGACTGATGAGAAATGCCATATTGATCTAACTCTTTGGATGCAAAAATAATCATAGTAGTAGTTGGTTGCTCACTTCAGAATTTACACAAAAGATGAATACGGCGGGTATTTCCGTACAATTGGCAGACCACAACCCCGTCGTCATTCCGTAATCTCAATGAGATTCTCTTGGTAGAATCTGAGCTTAGAGCTGATTCCGACTCAAAGCCCAGTGAACCTGCGTAAGTAGACTTACACTCACATTCTCGCTAAATTCACCGAACCTTGCATGAATAAATCGATAAGAACCCTGAGTTACTCATAAGGCTTTAATAAAGCCCATTTCCTTCACACTAGAACCCCGGCTTCTTTAAGAATCCGGGGTTCTGGCTTAAAAAACAGAGATCGGGGCATCGCTACATGGCAAGTAAGTCATCCAACGCATCCAGGGCTTCGCAGCCAGATGATCCAGCATTGCTCTTAGGTGCACTAGCAGGCATCATTGCCATATTCATGGCACCCACCACCGCCATATTCCCCTGGTTACGGCCATAGAGATACTCATCCGCGTAACGGCGGAAAACCGCTTCCACTGCTGCCCGTGGGTTTTTCAAACCCCATTCCTCGGCGATAATTTGGGCTTTATCAAGCACATCTTTGCTCAGTCTTACTTTGTTATCATGCATAATTGGGTATCTGTTGAAAGAAGGTACAAACCGCGTACGTTGGCAAACTGGGGATCACCCATGACAGTGAACAGTTTGCGTCCTGCTAGTCGCTCTGAAATTAAGTGGGAGCCACCCCCTGTCACCAAAAACTGGGTGACTCTGTGCATGTAGGGAGTGTATTGGGCTTTAACCGTTTGAAAAATGCCCTTAAACCAGGAATCTAGATGTTCATCCAGCCAGGAAGCCCAGGATAATCCGGTGTCGGCGTAGACGTGGCCAACCCGAAATCCATCCATGACGATCCCAGGATCAATGGTTGTGCCCAAGATATCGGTGAGGCGACGGTCAAAGCTAATGGATACGGCTAATTCGTAGGAGCCACCCCGATTCATCACGTTTTCAGCGATGACTTCGCCATCAGCATCGACTAGGCGGGTGAGCCAGGTACCGCCGCCAATGTCAATCACAATGGTGTAGCCCGTGTGGGGAATTTGGCCTTGACTTTGAGCATAGTAGTACGCCCCCATGCCTTCTCTCGACACCTCAACAGATTTGACATCGACTCGAAACTCCACATCGTTGCGGATAAATTCATGGACACCCAGCAACTGCTCCCGCAGGGCCCCCGAGTGCTTGTTGGGTTCCGGCGTAGACACCAGCAGATTCAGGGGAAATTCAGACAGGCTCTCGTTAATGGGATCAAGGCAGGCATAGAGATGCAAGCGGGCTAACTCAACCTTGTTTTCGATCACGGTTTGCTGCTGACGACGGTACTTGTAGGCTTGGGCACCAAAGTGATAGCGGCTCCCATCCGGGAGTTTAATTAAGGGAGACGCATCAGAATAGCTGACGGCGTTTCGCCCTTGGGGCAGTTGATAGCGGACAGAACGAATGGCTTTGGGATGACCTTTGCCATCGTAGAACTTGAGATCATAGTTGCCTGCATCTAGGGCCAGAGTGCGGGTGGTGGCGATCGCCGATCGTGCAGATTTTGGGCGAGGAGCAGATTCAGCTAAGTGAGTCAGGCTAGCTGCTGCGGTTTCACCGTCCACTGGGGTCATTTGGGTTGAGGCTTGCCCTTTACTCGAACGTCGTTGTTTGGTCACTGTAGTCATATTGTTTGCTCTTATTTCTAATTTTTTACGGTCAATTTTTTACGGTCAATTTTTTACGGTCAATTTTTCACGGTCGATGCTTCACGGTCAATTTTTCACGGTCGATGCTTCACGGCCAGACGGGATATGCCGTCTCCCCTTCGGTACACAAGAACTATATCGTACACGAGAACTATAACATTTCTGTACTAAAAAGCAAGAGGGTATTGCAAACTATTGCAGGCGATTGGGTACAATAGTCCTAGCAACCCTGGATTTTTTGCCTATGTCTTCAGCATTTGTTTTGTTTGCCCAGCATGGATGGGCCGATACCCATGAGGCGATCGCCTCCCTGGCCCATACCCTCGTTGCTGCCGGAACTCCAGTGATCACTCCCAATCTGGGTTGGGTAAAGACTTGGTTTCGGATGGAGGCGTTGATCCAGCAGGTGGAAGCGGAAGCCTTAGCTGTGATCGAGCAGTATCCAGACTACCAGTGGCGGGTGATCGGGCATTCGATGGGCGGGATAATTTGGGTGGAACTGCTGCACCGTCATCCGGAATGGCGATCGCGGCTGCATTCGTTGGTTTTGGTGGGGTCGCCTATCGGTGGTGCGGATCTGGGGCGAATGCTTGCTCCTTTTGGTTTTGGCCTGACGGTGGCGGATGATCTGGGGATGAATCGTCGCCCGTTGGCGGAGGCGATCGCCCGCCAAATTCCCACCCTGGTGGTTGCCAGTGATATCGACGGGGGCAGCGACGGTACTGTGACCTTGGAAGCGACAAAAGTGGCACGGGCCACCACCGTGGTTCTGTCAGGCATTGGCCACGCGACGTTGAAACGCCACCCGAAAGTAGGAGAAGCGATCGCCCAATTCTGGCAACAGCCCAGGATTGCCGATCCAGAACCCGACACGCCCAGCCAGCGCTTGATTCAACGCCTTCGCCAGGTTCCTGGGATCACGGATGCCCACTACCGTGATGCAGTCAAAGGCTCCACTCTAGCCACCCTTGAAGATGGTACAACTCTGCGTACCTGGAGCAATTTGGTCGGAGTGAAACATGTTTTTGCCGTCAGCGGGAGTGGGGAGTGCCTTTATGCTGGGTTTGTTGGCTGGCCGCATCGCTCGGCCCTGGACACCACATTAGGAGAAATGATCCGGTCAGAGATTGGCTAGAAACCGCCCAATATGGGGGTCGCGTTAGGTCCGTTTTACCATGCGCTGAGTCCGGAAGGTAACATTGGAGCCGCTATTGATTTGCTCTAACACTAGCAACGGGGTAGGCTTGGCTTTTTGATCCCACTCAATGGTGGCAATGCGGCCTTGTAAAGTGGGTTGCCAAGTATCGTGATCCGTTTCAGGACTCATATAGCCCAACAAAGCTTCCACAATTTGCTTCACTGTAACCGAGGTGGCCTGGGTCGGAATTTTGGTCAATTTGATTTGGATGCGGAAGAGGACGCCCTTCTTATCACTCATTTCATGCAGGTCGTAGTTCACATCAAAAATTTCGTCAACTTGGCGACCGGTGCTAGCCACTCCAACGAGCCCTTCGTTGGCTTGGTTGGGTCTCAGCGCCACACTGATTTTGTCTTTCACTTTAATCTTGATTTGATTCATGATGGCAAAGTGAAATTGTTGATCTTCCATCCGCAGGCGCAAATAGTCTAGGTTAAATTCTCGTGAGTGGATCAAGTCAGGGTTGCGCTCCATTTTCGTAATGGTTTTGAGGGAAAGTTGGAGCTTTTTCTTTAACTCTCGATTTTTGAACTCCTCAAATCGTCTGGCTTTTTCTAGCTTCTTAATCGTCAATTTTGTGAAAATTGCCAGTCCTGCAAGTGCCACCAATAGCACCCCTGATACGGCCATCCAAATTTGACTAGATTGTAAGCCTGAAGGCTGCGTCGGCGCAGCCACTTGAGCAATGGGGATTTCGGTAACAGGAGTTGAATTGGCCATAGGTCTAAAGGCAAAGGGGTAATGCAAGACAATAGAGAGGGATACGAAGTTATGCCCGAATCAAGTGGAAGGATGGGTGAGTGCAAGGGTTAGCGAGTGGTAAAAATGCGATCGCTTCGCCATTGTTCACCTATATTGTTCACCTATATTATTTACCTATACTGTTCACCTATCTTCCACCCGTTGTTAAGCTAAAACAGTTTTAGTTTGCGTATTTTGGTGGCTAAACCCCGCCGCTGGCGGG
>JBFRWC010000008.1:0-20354 GCA_051439365.1 Leptolyngbyaceae cyanobacterium | reverse complement strand
ACTTACCGATACCGCCTTTTCCGTAAAATGCAATCTGTCGCATTGGTGAGAAGTCTCCGTTTTAGATGTGTAATCAATCAATCGAGGCAATCAGTCAATCAATCAAAGTGAAGGGTCTGTTGAAAGGTGCTTCAGTGCAGCAATCGTTGAGGGTTGAACTGGGCTGAAGCTGGCTCTGAACGGGGGGCGATCGCTCAGAGTCTCTCGAAAGAGTCAGGGTGTTCATGAGATGTACCGATTTTGGATTTTAGATTTTGGATTTTGGAGGAGCGAACTGGGTGGGGTTTAAGCTTCCACTTGTTCAACGGTTAGTGCGGGTGAAACTAGGGCTTTGAGTTTGCCTTCGATAGCGTACTTGAGCGTTTCAGTGCTGCTGGCGCAACTGCCGCAGGCCCCTTGGAGAATGACTTGGACGCGATCGCCCTCGACGTTGTAAAGTTCGACGTTGCCGCCATCAGCCATTAGTGTGGGACGGACTTCTGTATCCAGCACTTGTTGAATCAGCGTAATCTTTTGAATGGGAGAAAGGTTAGGAACCTCAGCGGGTTCAGCACTGGTATCTAACTGGGCCGTAACACGATCCGCAAGAGCGGCCTTTTCAGATTGGACTTCAATTAGGATGTCTTCGATATTTGCAAGGCAAGTCCCACAACCGCCACCTGCTTTGATGTAGTTGGTGACTTGTTCGACTTCAGTCAAGTCATTTTCAATCGCAACTCGACGAATTTTCGTTTCAGTAATGCCGAAGCAAGAACAAATCAGGGCACCTTCGTCATCTTCCTCATGGTGTTCGACTTCAATGCCACGATACTTAAAGATGGCTGCTTCTAGGGCTTCTTGCCCCATGACGGAGCAGTGCATTTTAGCTTCGGGCAACCCACCGAGGAAATCCGCAATTTCCTTGTTAGTGATGTTAAGTGCTTCATCTAAGGTCTTGCCTTTAACAAGTTCGGTCAAGGCAGAAGAGGAAGCGATCGCACTCGTACAGCCGAAAGTCTGGAAGCGGGAATCAAGAATCGTGTCCGTCGATTCTTTAATCTTTAGATGGAGCCGCAGAGCGTCCCCGCAAGAAATACTACCAACTTCACCATAAACAACGGCAACATCCGATTCTTCGACGGTTTCAATTGCTCCTTGGTTACGAGGGTTGTAGAAATGCTCAAGTACTTGTTCTGAATAATCCCACATTTTTTTGTCCTACCTGGAAAGTGTTTGGTTTTCTTTGGATTTGAGTTTAAGGATTTGGGAGTTTGGGAGTTTGGGAGTTTGGCTTAATCTCTTAACGCCTCAACGCTTCAACTCCATAACGCCTCAACCAACTGCCGCAACGGCTTCAGTCTGCTGCTGCAACCAATCGGATTCATCACTGTTGAAGGGAGACATGGCTCGCAGCTTCTCGACGATTTCGGGCATGACGTTAATCACGGTATCCACTTCTTCGTCCGTGGTGTAGCGGGAGAGACTAAAGCGGATGGAGCCGTGGAGGATGGAGTAAGGCAAGCCCATCGATCGGAGAACATGGGAGGGTTCCAAAGAGCCAGAGGTGCAGGCGGACCCGGAGGAGGCACAGATGCCGTACTGGTTGAGCAGGAATAGAATGGCTTCCCCTTCGATGTACTTGAAGCCGATGTTGGTGGTATTCGGCAGACGGTGCAGGGGATGACCGTTAACACTGGTGTCAGGGATGCGCTGGAGAATTTCTCGTTCGAGGCGATCGCGCATCTTCTGTTCCCGCGATACCGTAGACAAATCCGCTTGGGCCAATTCTGCTGCTTTACCGAGGGCAATCAGACCTGGAACGTTCTCGGTACCCGCCCGACGGCCTCGCTCTTGGTGTCCACCTAAGAGGAAAGGACGGAACTTAAAGCCTTTGCGGGTGTAGAGGGCACCGATCCCTTTGGGAGCGTGCAGTTTGTGGCCGGACATCGTGAGCAAATCAATCGTGCTCTCGGCCATGTTGATGGGGACTTTTCCGACTGCCTGGACGGCATCCACGTGGAAGGTGGCTCCCTGTTCCTTAGCCATTGCTCCCACCGCCTCTACTGGGAACATCACCCCAGTTTCGTTGTTGGCGTACATGGTGGTGACAAGGGCCGTTCCGCCCGTGATGGCGGCTTCCACTTCCATTAAATCCAGTTCGCCATCCCCATCCACACTGAGGTAAGTCACGGAATAGCCCTTCTTTTCCAAGTGCTTGCAGACATTCAGGATCGCGGGGTGTTCTACAGCTGTAGTAACGATGTGACGCTTGTCAGGCTGAGCAGCGAGGGCGGCATGGATGGCGGCGTTATTGCCTTCACTGCCGCAACTGGTGAAGACGATTTCTGTATCTTCGGCCCCGATGAGCTGAGCAACTTGCGATCGCGCATCTCGTACGGCTTGTCCTACCTGCCCACCAAAGCTGTGCATGGACGACGGATTACCATAGAAATCCCGTAGGTAAGGCATCATCGCATCGATAACCTCAGGGGCCACTTTCGTGGTCGCATTGTTATCCAAATAAATCACGGTCATAGTTTAGCTCCAGGGTGCTTAGGTGGGTGAGGTGGTTGAGGAAGTGTTCGGAGTTGGGGAGTTGGGGGGTGGGGGTTAGATGGTTGAGGTCAAGCTGTCATTGTCGTAAAGGTTCGCTAGCTTGCTTGAATAGGCATCAAACCAGGCGTGCCAATACTCAGAGGTTTGGGAGAGCTTCAGCCGCTTGACTAGAGCGGCATACTTAGCGAACCAAGAGTCCCAATATCCACCACCGGAGGCTAACTGAGCGTTAGCACGGGCCATCGCGCCTTCTAACCAAAACTCACAACCGTTATTGGTGGGACACACCGCCCAGCACTGGGCAACGGTAAAGAATGATTGGCAACCATCGCACTGACTTGCATCAATCCAGTAACTCTGACCGTTCGTCTGAATCGCATCAGTGGGGCAATTTGAGCGGCAGCGATCGCATCCAATGCATTGACTCGTAATGGTATAAGACATGGCATTAACTCCGGTGATAAAATGAAAGCTTTAAATAATTTTTGAGAAATTAGGAAGTAGGTTAGGTTGAAGAAGCGTCGGTTTTACCGGAAACCCAGCAGTACAACTCAACAAAAAGACTGACATGGATTACGTCATCATCAACCTAACCTAGGCAATTAGGCAGTCACAGCAGTCAGAACAGTGGTGTTGTAATACTCACGCGCAACTTTTTCAATTACGTCGTAAGCTTCAACCACTTCGACTCCAGCCGCTTGCAACTTCTGCTGGGGACAAGGACCAATCTTGGAAGCCAAGACTGCCTTGCAGTCAGAGACGGATTTAATAATGCCCTCAAGCATGGCATCTTCACCGTAACCACCCTGGCAATAGTTATCGATCTTGCGGTGGCCCACAAAGCGAACGCTATTGGCATCCACTTCGTAAATCATGAACTCTTTGGCATGGCCGAAGTGCTGGTTGACAATACCGCCACCCTTCGTCGCGACAGCTACCAAAACGCTGGGCGCATCAGCCGGGACATCCGTGCCTGTAGATTGCTCGGCCTTAACCGCTTCAATGTTGGCTTTTGCCTCTGAAATCCGGGCATGAACTTCCTGGCGCTTCTCCAGACTATAGTCAGCCGTCATCTCCATGAACTTGTTCTTGGTGAATTCCTGGCTCCGGTCTTCACCCAAGAGACCCACCGCATCCGCCCGACACTGGCGACAGTGGCGCATCATCTTCATGTTACCGGAACACTTGTCTTGAACAAATTTCAGCTCCTTAGGCTTAGGACCACGCTGACCGTTCAGACCGAAGTACGTACCGTGTTCCGGTGCCGAAATCAGGGGCATAATATTGTGCAAGAATGCACCCCGATCCCGGATTGCTTTGTTGACCTCTGGCAAGTGCTCGTCGTTGATGCCAGGAATCAAGACGGAGTTCACCTTACAAAGGACATCCGCGTCTCTGAGGGCTTCTAACCCTTCCATTTGACGCTCGTGGAGGATACGGACTCCATCAATGCCCCGATAGCGCTTGCGGCGGTAGTGAACCCAAGGATAAATCCCTTCGCCAACTTCAGGGTCCACCATATTAATGGTGATGGTGACGTGATCCACGTTTAAGCTCTTAATCTTCTCAACGTGGTCGGGCAACATCAATCCGTTCGTAGACAAGCACAACTTAATGTCAGGAGCCTTGTCTGCAATCAATTCAAAGGTGCGGAAAGTCTTTTCAGGGTTCGCCAAGGGGTCGCCAGGTCCAGCGATACCCAGAACCGTCATCTGAGGAATCTTACCTGCAACCACGAGTACCTTGTGGGCGGCTTCTTCCGGTGTTAACAGTTCGCTGACAACACCAGGACGACTTTCGTTGGCACAGTCGTATTTACGGTTGCAGTAGTTGCACTGGATATTGCAAGCGGGGGCCACAGCAACGTGCATCCGAGCATAATGGTGATGGGCTTCTTCGCTGTAGCAAGGATGCTTTTCAATTCGTTCCTTCAGTTTGGCATCCATCTCCGGGGCAGGAGTTGTACTGCAGCCACAGCCGCCGCCTGATTTCTTTTCTTTGACCTGAGTCTTGGTAATCTCGATATCAGTCTTGGGAGGAGCAGCAGCAATTGCACTGGGTGGTGGTGTCATTAATTTGGCCGAGGGGTAAACAGCAAAGAATTACGAGAGCAATAAATAAAAGAGTGTCTGAACTATTAACCTTGATGAGACAGGCATCTAGTGTGGGTTGAATACTTCAGACACTGCAAGTGAGAAACGTACCAGCAAATTCAACTCGTTGGAGGTGCTTGGCGTTGAATGAGTTATAGCAGCGAGAAAAATTTGGAATACCCAATCCCGGTGCATAGAGTTATTGAGTAATTAGATCTGTACTCAACTCCCCAAACCCTTATAAAATCAGGATCAAAAAAACTTTTTAGGATAGGGTATGAGTATTTTTAAGGGCAGGTCCAGGTATTTTTAAGGGAGGGACTGATCATTTATGTACTCAGTGGAAACACTGGTGACATCTGGGTTAGGGGGATTTTTGAGTGAATCGGGGCGATCGCTATTTTGAGTACACAAAGTTAGGTTTTTCAGCCTATTTTTAATGTTCTTAAAATCTTCTGTAGTCTAGACAACAATAAAAATTTTCTTTTGTATCCAAAGAAGCGAAAAGACTATTAACTTTTCTTTCAAAAATCGAAATTTTCAGGGTAAGTCATAAAACTGTTCAATCTGAACACTGGCAAGGTTTTTATCGTTTGCTGTTCTCAGTGCCGGCATATTTCTTCATCTCAAACTGATACAAGATTATAAATAAGGGCTAAAGAAGTAGACAGTTTTTAGATAAATAGGCTACAGTTTTGACGATCATTTTGTGTGGAAACATACAATCCAGGGGCTTTGAGTACATTTTTTCAGGCTGTAATATTCCCTTAAAAAACAGCTTGAATCGATTGGTAATAAAGGGATAGAGCTTGAGTACATCAAAGCAAGTTCCGATCCCTAGAAAGACCCGTACCCCTTTAGAGAAATACCCGCACCCCCACCCCAGAGAAATTTTAAACCTAGAGCAGTCAAGGGATTCAGCCTTGAGTACTCTAACCAATAGTCTAATAACCCAACCCCCGTCATTTCCCATTGGAGCATGGCAACCCTTGGTATAAGCAATACAACCAACGGCATTACCTGGTGCAACCCATGCAGTCATTCATTTCTCCTACTCAGTCCTCTTGCCCTCACGCGCCCAAACCGTCCCCAAACGCATCAGCGCTTGTTGATGTCTCGTCCACGACTTCCACGGGGTCTCAGCCCAAAACAGGCTGGCACGGGCTGGTGCAGTCTATTCGGGCTTTGCCCATCATTACTGACTTTGAGGCGATCTTTGAGCGCGACCCAGCGGCGACCAACTGGCTAGAAGTGTTGTGCTGCTATCCCGGCTTGCACGCGATCGCCTCCCACCGCGTTGCCCACTGGCTCCATCACCGTAAAGTCCCCTTTTTCCCTCGTTTACTATCCCATCTCACTCGCTTTGTCACAGGCATTGAAATTCACCCCGGAGCCACCCTCGGCAAAGGGGTGTTTATCGATCATGGGATGGGCGTGGTGATTGGGGAAACTGCCATCGTTGGGGACTACACTCTGATTTATCAAGGAGTCACCCTCGGCGGTACCGGGAAGGAAACTGGGAAACGCCATCCCACCGTCGGTGCCCATGCCATCATCGGCTCAGGCGCTAAGGTCTTGGGGAATATCATCATTGGTGATCATGCCCGTATCGGAGCCGGCTCAATCGTACTGAAGCCCGTTCCCGCCCACTGCACCGCCGTTGGGGTTCCCGGTCGCAACCTCTGCCGGACAAAAACGGATGACTGCCCCCTTGACCATGACCAACTCCCCGACGCGGAAGCCGCCGTCACCCGTCAACTTCTCGATCGTATCGAAGCCCTGGAAGCACAAGTCAAACGCCTAACATCCCGCTAACCCCCACTCCCCCGTACGGACAACGCCCCCGTGCTTGTCCTTCTCCCCCACCCCCCAACTCCCCAACTCAACCCCCTCCGGAGGCCCACCATGTCCATGCCCACCCCTCTATCAAACCGTAGATGTACCAATCAGCTCATTGAGTTTTTGCAGCGAACCTTTGCGGTGTCCAATCAAGAACTAGCGGTAGTTCTCCGTGACCCGAATCTAGATGCCAACGCGATCGCCATTCTGCTGTGGAAATATGGCTTGATTACCCTAGAGCAACTGAACTTGGTGTTTGACTGGTTTGAACAACGGCTCACTCCCTGCCCCGTATTGCAATATGTCGAAGTGACCCACTCCACTGCCTCCACATCCCGTACGCCTAGCTATTATTAGCCCTCGCTTGTTTATTGCCCTCCATGAATTGCCCTCTATTCCATTAATTGCCCTCTATTAAATAGATCACGTTCGCCCTCCGCTTGATTCCAACCAAGCCACTTGCCTACAGCTCCTCGCCCCCAACCTTTCATCATCAACTTTTTCACGATTATCGTTACTGCATCCTTGACCACACCATTGCTTGGGATAATAGAGACACCATTATGAACTTTCCCCTTAACGACATTGATGACCGCCCCCTGGCATTTCCCTCCCTGCCGTCCGAGAGGATGCCCCTCCCGCACACCAGCCCTAAGACAAGTCGTAAAAAAAGCACGCGCTCGATCGCCATTCATGAAACCACGCTGCGAGATGGGGAACAGGCCGCAGGGATCGCTTTTGGGGTGGAAGAAAAGGTCGCGATCGCCCAAGCCCTGGACCACGCTGGGGTCGATGAACTGGAAGTGGGGATTCCCGCAATGGGCCAGGAAGAAGCTGAGGCCATCCGTCAAATGACCCAACTGGGGTTACAGGCCCAATTGACCGGATGGAACCGAGCCGTGATTAGCGACGTGCAAGCGTCGATGAATTGTGGTCTTTCACGGGTTCACATCTCCATTCCAGTTTCTGATGTGCAAATTAACGCCAAGTTTCACGGACGCTGGCGAGCGATGCTGGAGCAATTGCGAGATACGCTGAATTTTGCCAAGGACCACGGTTTATGGGTCTCAGTGGGTGGCGAAGACTCGTCCCGTGCAGATGAGAGTTTTCTGATTGATGCCGCCCAATATGCCCAAGAGTGGGGCGCATCCCGTTTCCGGTTCTGTGATACGGTGGGCATTCTCGACCCACTCACGACCTATGACTGGGTTGGGCAACTGGTCACCCATCTAGATATTCCGGTGGAAATGCATACCCACAATGATTTGGGCATGGCCACTGCGAATGCGATCGCAGGCATTCGGGCTGGAGCCACCTCTGTCAACACCACCGTGAATGGATTGGGAGAACGGGCCGGGAATGCCGCCCTTGAAGAAGTGGTGATGGCCCTCAAGCGCATCTACAGTATGTCCACCAACCTGGATACTCACCAGCTTTTAGACTTGTCCCAATTGGTGGCAACCCTTTCCAATAGCCCCGTTCCCCCCTGGAAAGCAGTCGTTGGCCAAAATGCCTTTGCCCATGAAGCAGGCATCCACGCCCACGGCATTCTCAAAGATCCCCACACCTACGAAGCGTTTGACCCCAAAGAAGTTGGCTGGCAACACCAACTGGTTTTAGGCAAACACTCTGGTCAGCATGGGCTGCGGAGCATGTTGGAGCATCATGGCATTCAGTTGAGTCCCGCTGAGGCCCAAGCCGTACTGGCAGCGGTTCGCAGTTGGGCCACCCAAGCCAAACGCAGCCTCACCGATGAGGAGGTGCTGCATCTGGTTCATCGGCATCAAGCCGCTTGAAGTCCATCCAGAACGACAGGGTGGAGCCTAAACCAGGCCGTCGTCGTTTGTTTTGTTAAACTCAGGTGTTCGTTAAATTCAGTCCAGTTCTTAATTGATAGAGGTTCTTTCCATGAAAGTGATGTTGCATAAAGATCAGGCGGGTAACTTGTCAGTCTATGTGCCCAAGAAAGATTTAGAAGAAGAAGTGGTGGAGCAGGCTAAGGATGGCGATGCTCGAATCTTCACCTTGGCAAACGGTTGGAAGTTATCAGTGTCGGGATTGGCCGACCCGCTGGAACTCCCCAAAACCGTCCAAGCCAAGCGCCTCGACTAGCTTTCTGGAAGATAGCGCTTGCGTTACGATGATAAGCAGGACCGATTCCGTTAGAGCATGTTGATTTGATGGGAGTGCCTCATGTTTTACTACTTTGCCTATGGATCGTGCATGTGTCCGGTAGATTTGAAGCGATCGCTTGGAGAAAGCACTCATCCCTACGTGATCGGTCCGGCCTACCTCAACGGCTATCGGCTGGGCTTCTACCACCGTAGCCAAAAGCGCAACTGTGGTGCCCTTGACATCGTACGGGATGGCACCAGCGTCGTTCATGGGGTGCTCTATCAATTACCCGACCACTTGGCCCCCCGCTTGGATGATCGAGAAGGCGTACATATGGGCTGCTACCGCCGCGAAACCATCCAAGTTGAGTGTCAGGGTCGCTACTACGACGATGTTCAAACCTATTCCGTAGTGGATAAATTGCCCGTCGAACTCGCACCCAACGACTGGTATTTCGAGGTAGTGATGCGGGGAGCGGTCGTCTGTGGGTTGCCAGAATCCTATTGCTGGAAGCTATTTGACCACATGTGCCGCTTGCAAACTCAACCTGAACCGCCCGATCATTTGCCCTTGGTTAGCTAGTAAAGTCAGCTAGAGACAATCGCTGGGGCCTCCCTGATTCCACTCTAGATTTCACCCTATTGGATAGTCATCATTGACCGCTCATGCCACTGAACTCTGGTGCATCAGCCCTGAGTTCACTTGGTATCATGGCTTCTTTTTATTGACATGATTTAGCATTAATATCTTTTATTAAATCCGGGCTTATTGCAATCAATTTTCAGTTATGATGGAAATATGGAGGGTAGCCCCAAGGAACACTCACTATTTTTCCGTTTACTCTATCCCTTGCATTATCCTTGTTTGCTCTGTCCACACTCACACCCTGTACCCGACCATGACCCTTGCGCCATCCTCCCCTTCCCAGCCCGGTTTGATTCCAATTCCCGCCCAGGTTAAAGCCTTGGCTTGTCGCACCACTGACTTGGGCAATCGCATCTACGCCGTCTTCAATACCGTTGATGGAGCGACCCTTGGCTTTTGGGATCATGCCGATCATCCGGTGCTGCGATCGCTGAACATTGGTGACTCTATTACTCTCTACCGCAAGCCCAATGGCCACCTCACGCTTCTGCCTCCCACTCAGCCCAAAGCAAACCAGGGACTAATGACCACACTCAAGCGCCTTTGGCCTTGGAGATAAGCCAACTCACTAACTTGCTAACTTGCTAACTTACTAACTCACCAAACATCTAACGAAGGAAAAACCCATGCATTCAATCCAAACGTCTACTTGCCAAACCTCTACTCGCCAGTTCTTTGTTCGCCAGTCTTTTGCCCGTGGGGCTCATGCTCAACAGGCTGCTGCCCCCCAGTCCTCTCGTCAATTTAGCGAAATTACCCAAATCAATTCAGTTGATCGATGGAGTATGTACCATCGTTTGCAAGAGCTAGCCATTCCTTGTTCCTGTGTCACAGGGCAGCCCTTGAAAGTTCAGGTGGACAATCCAGCGATCGCCCTCCAGCTATGGGGAGTGGCCAAGCAGTTCAACGCCCCTCGCCAAGACAAGATTGCATGGCTGAACAACTGCTGGCAACAGCAGGAATCAAACACCCAGCGTTGATCTTTTGGTCCCAATTGTCTAACCCAGTTCGTCCAACCCAATCCGTTCAAGGAATCAATATTATTGAAAATAGCCATTTCCTCCCAAGATGATTCAGTTGGAATGGGGAATATCCAATTTGCCGAGGCGATCGCCAACAGCACTCCTCCTCATCCCAACTGAGTGACACCATCTAAGCCCCAAAATCTAAAGTGAATCTTAAGTTTATCGTTCGAGCAGATTAGAACTCAGCCAAAAAATAATCTCTTGCTAGCCACTATTTTGGCCAGATTCGCCTCATCATCTAAACCATTGGTTGCAGTGTCAGCTTATGTTACAAGCTGATCCGTCCTAACACACAATTCTGCCCCGACCGAAGCACCAACTGGGTGGCTTCCTATGCACCTCATCACCCTTGGGACCACATTAGTGTATCTAGATTGTAACAATCGAAATTTATAACGGTAGTCTCCAACACCTCTCCGGGATTCTGGGTTGACTATAAGAGAATAAATACACAAGTAAATATGCTTATGGAAAGTATCCCTTTACCATTTTGTTGAAGCTTGCAGGGTATCCCTGTAGGCGATTTCGTTTATCCAATGAGAGCCTATCTAGTGATCTACTGCGAGGATCTTCCTTGCTTTGTTAATGGGGGTTTACGTCACATTAGCATTGCAAAGTCACCAGAACTGCTTCCTGGTGATCGAAGTTGAAGCATAGGTCTTACTGTTTCTGATTGCTGCCTCTCGCTGATTTCCGCGATCAGCACTATTTCCGAAGGACCGGGTTGAGACAAGTTTGCGTGTCAATTCTAAATTACTGTACCTATGAAATATGCTATTACCCACGATTGTATCGAGTGTAGCTCTTGTATTCCTAAGTGCCCCGTCGATGCCATCAAGGTGGTAGAGGGTCAATATTTAATTGATCCGTTGCTGTGTAATGGATGTGAGGGGTACTCCGAGGTGCCACTTTGTGTGAGTGTTTGTCCGGTGGGTTCATCAGTGCCACTCCAAGCGAAGAAGGGGCGGACCAAAAAGCAGAAACGACCGACCTTGAGCCTAGAGTTATTCCTGAATGGCAAGAATAATTCTTTTGCCTCAGCGATTGTGGTGTGGGAAGCTTGTAATCTCTTGGCCCAGCGCCAATCCCTGCCGTGGCAGGCTGATGAGGACGGGATTCTGTTCTACGAACGTCAGGTGAAGCAGGGCCGAGGACTCCTCCGATTTTGGCTGGGGGATAGTGACGATCGGGAGGGCGAGATTCAACCGCTGAAGCAACAACAGGCGGAGGCGGCGATCGCCAAGCTTGATATTCGGGCCGCCTGTCTCCATCTGATTTATGCAGCCTGTGCGACGGACTGCGATCGACCGTGGGAAGACGGATTTACGATTAGCGATCGCCAAATCGAACATTACCTTGGCTTAGATAAACGCAAGGATTTGAGTAAATTAGAAAAACTCTCTCTGATTAACGATTTATCCTTGCAAGCCTGCTCCATCATGGCCAGCATTCACTGGCCCCGCCAAGGGCGCGTTCCCGAATTTGCCATGGAGCAGGAACCCATCTGGCACATGATCGCCATCCATCAACATTTTGAAACCGATGAACTCGGCTGCAAGCATTTGGTTGGCCTCACCTTCCGGGTTAAAGCGGGCAGTTGGGCCAAACATTTCCTCAATCAGAAAGACCATTTCAGCCACACCGCCTTTTACCAATACGGCTGTTTGCCCAGTTGTTTATTGCCGGAAGTGACGAGCAATTGGCAAAAGCATGAAGGGGCCATTCGGATGATTCTTTGGCTCTTGTTTAAAACCAGAATGGGTTATAACCAACCCGTTACCGTCACCACGCTAATGCGGGTGGCCTATGGCGAAGACCGAGTCGCTAAAGCCTTTACCCAACCGCCCCAACAAAAGCGTCTCTTAAAGACGTTTGAAGGGGATATGGAATCCATGTACTACTACGGCATCAAGCCCGTGTTTGACCCTGAAACCTATCCCCCTGAAATTCAACCCCTGTGGGCCAAACTGATGGATTTGCCCGATAGCGCTGAAGAGGCATTGAATTTCTGGACCCATGACGGCAGCCAAGCCCAGCGCCTAACGGATGCCGCCCCCCGTGGCAAATGGAAACAGGTCTTAAACGGACGGTTTTTGCGGTTTGAGTTACCGGATACTTGGGAGAGTAAGGAATCTAACCGTTCCTCTGGTAAGCGAACCAAGCGCAGCAAGCAGAAACGGCATCAAACCCAACATGCCTCCATTATCTTGTCCAAGACACAAATTGTCGGTGCTCGGAAAAAGCAAAAGCTGAGCCAGCGATTGCTAGCGGAGAAAATCGGCAAAAGTCAAAGTTGGGTCCGCGACATTGAAAATGGTCGAATTAAACCGAATCCCCAAGATCAGGAAATGATTTGCAAGGTCCTGCAAATTAACAAGCAAGAATGCTACTCCTCAGAAGTGAGCTGATTCAGTGGTCGATTGGTTCAGCGGCTGGTTGACTGACAAAAATTGGGGCTTGGGCGCGGAAACCGCTCCCCTACAAGGGATCGGGCCAATGTAGGGGTCAGGTCTCCTGACTCAAGGCTCCCCTACAAGGGATTGGGCAAATGTAGGGGTCAGGTCTCCTGACCCAAGGCAGGGACAAGGGTTTAGGCAGTTTTGTCAGTCAATCAGGTTCAGCGGTCAGTTTGGGCGGTTTTGCCATCTGGTCAGGAACCTCTGAGATAGCAATAGAGTCTATTACTCCGCCCTCAGGGTGTCATGCCTTGAGGGCAGTTTCGTTGGATCGGCAACAAATTGTTATAGTTGTCTACTGTGGGGATACTGATTCTTCGCTAGGGCTGGTGCAAGCGATCGAGACACTCGGAAAACAGCACTTTGTTAAGGACATCAAGATCAACCATGACCAGTACAGGCTTAAATCTGATTCACGGCAGCGGTTTGATTAATGGAACGCTGGGGGATGACTGTATTGTTGGTAGCCCTAGTGTAGACTTCATTAATGCTGATGATGGTGATGATGAAGTTTACGGAAACGCAGGGGGCGATCGCATCAATGGGGGCGACGGCAACGACTTCCTCGATGGCGGCGATGGCGATGACACCATGGACGGTCAAAACGGTGACGACGTTCTGTTCGGGGGCGATGGCGCTGAGGACATGGCTGGTGGCGATGGCAATGACTATCTTTTCGGTGGCGATAATGCCCTGTTTGCCCGACCGGAGGAACTGTTTGGGGAAGATGGGGACGATATCCTCATTGGGGGTCCGGGGAACGACTATCTAGAAGGTGGCAGCAACTCCGGCACCGACACCGATAATGACTATCTAGTGGGCACAGACTATACCTACGACTCCACGAACTCTAATGAAATCGATGTCCTCACCGGGGGCCGGGGAGCCGACACCTTTGTCCTAGGGGAACTTCGATCCATCATTGAGCAGGATGACTGGCGGCAAGATGAGTTGACTGGCCAGTCTGACTGGCGAAAGCAATACTACCAAAATGGGTGGGGCCGAGGCGACGACAGCTACGCCGTGATCGAAGACTTTCGCCCCAACCAAGGGGACCAGATTCAACTCATTGATCCCAATAGTTTGATGGAGGGTGCCCCCGGATTAAGACCATCCTACGTCGTTGCCCCCTCGTCCATCTCTGGTATTCCTGGCTCAGCCATTTACATCCAGTCGGTCTGGGCAGCGAAACCCCCCGACCTGGTTGCTATTGTGAAATTTCCGGCCAATCCCGATCGCACGGTGAACCTACGGTCGGACTACATGAATTTTTTGATCGGATCAACCGAGTTTGAGCCGATTAATCCTCCCCTTCCCATCCCGATTGCCCCCTTACCGCCTAGATTTTAGCCAGTCAGTTACCCAAGGAGATGCCTGTGCCACTTCATGCGATCGCTTATCCTAAATCCCCGTCTGAGACTACCTCACTCGATCCCTCCCAGCAGTTCTTACTAGTGCTGCTACATGGCTGGGGCGCGAATGCGGCTGATGTGGTAGGAATGGCCGCCTATTTGCGGCCCACCGATGAGCCGACCGCCCTCCAGATGCGCTTCCCCGACGCGCCGTTTCCCCATGCCATGCCCGGTGGTCGCATGTGGTACAGTCTCACCGAGGACTTCGATTTTGGCCAATCTCCGGCGGGACAACCCCTCCAAGAGTTGACATCCAGCCGCACCCAACTCCTAGAGTGGTTACACGGTCTAGAGGCAGAGTCCGGGATTCCGCTGGCTCGCACGATCTTGGCCGGATTTTCCCAAGGGGGAGCCATGACCTTGGATGTGGGCACTCGTCTTCCCTTGGCGGGTCTGATGATTTTGAGCGGCTATCTACACGCGCCCATCGAGGAACGGGCCGATCCGTGGCCCCCGATTCTGCTCGTTCATGGTCGCTACGATCAAGTGGTGCCCTTGCTGGCCGCTCACCAATCTCGCGATCGCCTCCAAGCCCTCGGAGCCACCGTCCAATACCATGAACTAGACATGGGCCATGAGATCCCCTTAACGGTGCTCAATCGGATGCAAGCGTTTATCAGCGACACCCTCATCTCCCAGAAAAACAGCACGGAACATTGACCATCGACCCTAACCTCTACTTGACGGTTCTCGAACTTATGCAAACTTTTATCCGTGATATCCACAGATCCCTAGAAAAGAATCCGAAAGAAGTGTTCTAATAAGTGTAGGGTAATGATGCATGTGACCTTGTTTATACCCATTTACCGTAATGCTACGGATGAAAAAATTAGGGCGCATGTTTCATTACTGCTGGGGCCGCTAGGCAAATATAGACCAACCCTACAATAGGGACGATATATTCAACGGAGGCAAAACAGGGATGACCACACTCAGTTTTTCAGGACCGGATGTCGCGACCATAACCGATGCGGATGTGGCCACGTTGGCCCAACGGCTGGAACAGGATGATTACAAAAATCCATTTGATGGGCTGAACGATTGGCACTTGCTGCGGGCGATCGCCTTCCAGCGCCCCGATATGGTAGAGCCATACTTCTATTTATTAGAAATGGAAAACTATGATGAATCCTGATGACGGCAGCACCGGATTCACCCAGGTCTAATCTGGCTGGGCAGCACATGGCTGGGCGGCACGTTTTGGTCGGGGTGAGTGGCGGCATTGCCGCCTACAAAGTCTGCGAAGTGGTCTCGACCTTGGCTAAGGCGGGCGCTCAAGTGCGGGTGATTCTCACGGATGCGGCCCAGCGCTTTGTCACGCCCCTCACCTTTGCCGCTCTGTCCCGTCACGCCGCCTATACCGATGCGGACTTTTGGTCAGCCCAGCAGCCCCGGCCCCTCCATATCGAATTGGGGGAATGGGCAGATCTACTGCTGCTGGCCCCATTAACCGCTGACACCTTGGCCAAGCTTGTGTCTGGGGCGGCGGATAATTTGTTGACGAATACGGTGCTGGCCTCCACCTGTCCCCTGCTGTTGGCCCCGGCCATGAACACGGATATGTGGCAACAGCAAACGGTGCAGCGCAACTGGCACCAAGCCCAATCCTTAACCCGATGCCATGCGGTTGGACCCGGAAGCGGACGATTAGCATGCGATCGCGTCGGCGATGGTCGCTTAGCGGAACCTCGCCAAATCGTCGCCCATATCGAGTCCCTGCTTCACTCCCAGGGCCACTGCGATCTCAGGGGACAGCGAGTGTTAATCAGCGCTGGGGGAACCCGCGAACCCCTGGACCCCGTTCGCTTTATTGGCAATCCCGCTACCGGAAAAATGGGGATTGCCCTCGCTCTCGCGGCTCACCATCGCGGTGCCGATGTGACGTTGGTTCACGGCCCCATCGACCCGCTCCACCTAGCTGATGTGATAGGACTCCCCCGTCTTACCGTGTTTGCGGTTTCCACTGCCGCAGAGATGCACCAAGCCATGAACAATGCCTTCCCCAAGGCCGACTGGACCCTGATGGCGGCAGCGGTGGCGGATGTCAAGCCCCAAACTTACTATCCCACCAAACTGCCCAAGGCCCAGTTACCCCAGCAATTACCCCTCGTGCCCGTCCCCGACATCATTGCCACCCTCGGCCAGCAGAAACGGGCAACCCAACGCCTCGTCGGTTTTGCCGCCCAAACCGGGGAAATTGTGGCTCCAGCCAAAGATAAATTACAGCGCAAACATTTGGACGCGATCGCCGCCAACCCCATCGACCAACCCCACAGTGGCTTTGGTAGCGACCAGAATCAAGGCATCTTCCTCGACTGGCAGGGTCGTCAACAAACTGTGCCCTCCTGTCGCAAATTGGCCCTAGCCCATCAGCTACTCGACTTTGTCCAAGGAATCAGCCCTCGCCCCGCCGAGACAAAGTTCCCTCAATAAGGATTACCCCAATCGAATGTAGGGGCTACCAGCGACGTGGGTCTGTCAAACCAGCAGCATCCGGTATTGCAATTGGCAACAAAATGTAGAGAGCCATGATCGATTTCCTGAGTTCTGGGCACTCTAGATTAAACTAGACGGGAAACAATGGGCCATGACCTGAATACCATTGAATACCATTGAATACCATACCGATATCAATCACCCTCGCTGGTCAAACACCCGCATTGTGGCGATCGCCCACCCTTTAGTTTGGCCAATCCCATGACCGTCTATTTTGCTAGTGACTAGACCGAATGTTTGCCAATAATTGAATAACAGCTCCTATTAATCCGCTAGCTTTTCCCTCCCACAGCATGAGTTGTTAGACTCAGCAGCGATTGAGTACGGCAATTGTGCAAAAAATTGGGAAGGTTATAGTGAACCTAAGACAACAACCTTGGATGCTAGATGAGTTTATCGGTCAATCATTGACGCTGATAAAGCCGAACGAAAACAGTCATAGCTAGCGCTAAGCACATATAATTAGACCCCAACAGGTCAGCTAGGGTGCGGTGGGTCCATGAAAAATTATCAATTTTTGTTAAAAATCCTGTGATTTTCACCATTTTCAGAACTATCTCTCAAACGATTCAGGTGGCCACCCGTCGTCAGCGTTCCCATCCCCTATGGCTACAATACCCCCTTGTTCTTACCAGCCTCTCAGTCACGGGCCTTCTCTTGGTGATTCGGCAGGCGGGGGGGCTACAAACCTGGGAAACGGGAGCATACGACCAATTTTCCCGGTGGCAGTCGTCGACCGATGTGCCGTCTCGAATTTTCGTGGTGGAAATTACTGAGGATGATCTGCGTCGCCAAAATACTGCCATTCTTTCTGATCGGGTGGTCGCCCAAACCCTGACAACGCTACAACAGCATCAGCCCCAGGTGATTGGGCTGGATATTTTCCGGGATCTTCCCCAAGCGCCGGGGCAGGAGGAACTGGTGCAAGCCTTGGCCGCTCCCAATGTGGTGGTGATTAACGAACTGGCGGATTTCGATGCGCAAATGGTGCCTGCGCCCCCCAGTGTGCCCCTAGATCGGGTCGGGTTTAATGATTTTGTGATGGATTCCGATAGCGTGATCCGGCGACACTGGATGTACAGTTCGTGGGGCGATCGCCGACTCTACTCCTTCTCGCTGCAACTGGCGTTAAATTATCTGGTCGATCGAACCATGACGCTGACGGTGGCCCCGGACGCACTCCACATTGGCGATACAAGGTTTCCCCGGTTGCGTCCTGATTCCGGAGGCTATCAGACAATGGATGCTGCCGGATACCAAACTCTTATCCGCTATGCTCCCCATGACCAATTGTTTTATCCGTTAACGGCAGCAGAAAGTGCCAGTGGCACCATCACCCCCGCCGACGTGGCCGACAAAATCGTCGTCATGTCCCTCACCGATATTTTGTCAGCGGAGGTGCCCTCGGTTTGGATTGAGGACAAAGTGGTGCTGATTGGTCGCACTGGCCCCAGTTCCAAAGATCTATTTACCACTCCCTACACGGGATACTTGAGTGGTTCTATTGAAGACCAACGATTGGCAGGGGTTCTCGTCCATGCGCTCCTGACGCGGCAAATTTTGGCCACAGTGCTGGATCAATCGGCACTCATCGGCTTTTGGCCAGAGTGGGCTGAAATCCTCTGGATTGGGATGTGGGGGCTGGTGGGGGGAGCGATCGCCTGGTGGTTGAAGCATCCGGCAAAGCTGGGACTCGCCGTCATGGTCGCCCTTAGTAGCCTATTGGGGGCTGGCTGGCTGCTGTTCTTATCCACCAGTTGGGTGCCCCTCGTTGCTCCAGCGATCGCCCTCGTTGCCACCACGGGCAGCATCATGACCTATCGCGTCTTTCGCGCCACCTACTATGACTTGCTTACTAGATTGCCCAACCGCACCCTATTTTTACAACACGTTCAAAAAAGCCTGAGCAAACTGCCTCAGCAGCCGCCCCCCACATCTCTAGCGGTTTTGTGTTTGGACATTAACCGCTTCAAAGTCATCAACGAAGGCTATGGCCACTATGTTGGCGACAAATTACTGGTTCAAACCGCTGCCCGGATTCAAGCCTGTGTGCCAACTCATTGCCCCGTAGCGCGAGTCGGCGGCAACGAATTTGCGGTCTTGCTACCCCAGGTCAAGGACCACGATGCGGTCGAAACGATCGTGAACGACATTCAGGTGGGCTTGGGCCAGCCGATCGTCCTAAATGAGCAAGACTTGTTCATTACCACCAGTATTGGCATCACCATTGGCTCCATTGAAGACAGTGGACTTCAGGCGGATACCCTCTTACGAAATGCTCACACGGCCATGTTCCAGGCGAAAGCGCTGGGCAAGCCCCGCCAGTTTTTCGCCAATGGAATGCACAACCGGGCCGCGTCGCGATTGCAGTTAGAATCGGAACTGCGCCACGGAATCAAACACCAAGAGTTTTTGCTTCATTACCAACCGATCGTGTCCCTCAAAACCGGAAAAATCACTGGTTTTGAGGCCCTAGTGCGATGGCAACATCCCCAACAGGGCGTAGTCTTTCCAGGTACCTTTATTTCGGTCGCTGAGGAGACAGGGTTGATTATCCCCATGGGGCGCTGGATTTTGGCAGAAGCCTGTCGGCAAATGCATCAGTGGCATCAGCAGTTTGCCCAGGAACCTCAGTTGATGATCGGGGTGAATCTCTCCAGTCGCCAATTTACCCATGCCCATCTGATTGAAGAAATCAACCAAATTCTGGAAGAAACCCAGCTTGATTGCCATAGCCTCAAGCTAGAAATCACCGAAAGTATGGCCATGAGCGATGTGGAATCCGCCATCGAGATGCTAATGCGGCTGAAGCAAATGAACCTGACCCTCAGTATCGATGATTTTGGCACTGGCTATTCTTCCCTCAGCTATTTGCATCGATTTCCCACGGATATCCTCAAGGTGGATCGGTCCTTTGTCAGTCGAATGGAAAATGGCGACGAAGACCTAGAGATCGTCAAGACAATCATTACATTGGGCCATAATCTCGGTATGGCGGTGGTGGCCGAAGGGGTGGAAAATGAGATCCAACTGGCGATGCTACGGGAGTTGGACTGCGAGTATGGTCAGGGCTACTTTTTCGCGAAACCAATGTCAGCAACGGATACCACGGACCTCCTGAAGCGATCGCCCCAGTGGTGAATTGGACTCATCAGCCTACTTGCTAAAATGGAAGTATCCGCCAGATCCCTAACCTCCTGGCTAAAATTTAAGCATTTCATCACCCTCTGAAACCCATTAAGTTTGCTATGACCCCTACCACGATACCTGCTCAATATCTCACCCTTGAAGAGTATTTAACCAGTGAGGATGGAAGCGATCGCCCCTGTGAACTAGAAAACGGAGTCCACATCGAAATGCCACCTGAAAGTGATCAAAATCTTAGTATCGCCCGGAAGTTGTTTCTAGAACTGATTCAACATCTTCCGCCTGAATTAGTGGTTTGGGGCACAGAAGTTGAGGTGACGGGACGACGGGCAAGTTGCCGTATTCCTGACTTATTGGTGCATTCCGAAGGGTCCAAAGCAGCGGTAGCAGGGATGAAGCGAGCCACCATTACCCGCGATATGCCGCCGCCTGCGTTAGTGATTGAGGTGGTCTCTCCGGGACAGGTGAACCGCGATCGAGATTATCGCTACAAATATCCGGAATATGCAGCACGGGGCATTGATGAATACTGGATTGTAGACCCAGAGCTGGAGCAGATTACCCTGTGTCGTTGGGTCAATGGGTTATATG
>JBFRWC010000007.1:0-13258 GCA_051439365.1 Leptolyngbyaceae cyanobacterium | reverse complement strand
ACCAGCGCTAAAATGCTCTCCATTGTGCCGTTGCTGGCAGGGGGTGGCTTATTTGAAACTGGGGCCGGAGGGTCAGCGCCCAAGCACGTACAGCAATTTGCCAAAGAAGATCATCTACGGTGGGATTCCCTGGGTGAGTTTTTGGCCCTAGCCGCCACCTTGGAGGACATGGGCCGCAAAACCAACAATGACAACGCCCTCATCTTGGCTGAAGCCCTCAACACTGCCAATAGTCAGTATTTGAGTAGTGGGAAAGCCCCGTCTCGGAAAGTGAATGAGTTGGACAACCGAGGTAGTCACTTTTATTTAGCCCTGTATTGGGCCGAAGCCTTAGCCACCCAGGACAAGAACCCTGCCCTCAAGGCAAAATTTGCCCCATTGGCCCAGCAGCTCAAGGACAAGGAAGCCCAAATTGTGGATGAACTCAACGCCGTTCAAGGACAGCCCGGAGATATTGGCGGCTATTACCGACCCGATACCGCTAAAGCGAGTGCGGCCATGCGTCCCAGCACCACCTTCAATGCGGCATTGGCCTCTGTGGGATAAAGGGCCACCTGGTGATGGTCCCGCAAACCTCCACGATGCCGCTACAATAAGGGGAATTTATGCTGGTGTTAAAGGAGTCACATGTCTGTTATTCCCCCCTCTGCCCATTCTGAAACTGATTCGGGGATTGTCCGTACTGTTCTGCCCAATGGTATTGTCGTCCTCGTCACCGAAAATCCGTCAGCGGATATTGTGGCGGGGCGCATCCTGGTGCGAGGTGGGGGACGGCATGAAGGGGCAGCGCAAGCCGGGGTGGCCAATTTGTTGGCGACGGTTTTGACGAAAGGGACGGAGCGACTAACGTCTCAGGAAATTGCTGAGCAGGTAGAGTCGGTGGGGGCTAGTTTGGGGACTGAGGCCACGGCGGACTATTGTTTGCTGGGGTTTAAGACCGTTTCGGCGGACTTTGTCCCAATCTTGGCATTAGCAGCGGAGATTATGCGATCGCCCTCCCTCCCCGAAGCCGAGATTGAGCTAGAGCAACGCCTCACTCTACAAGGCATCCGCTCCATGCAAGAGCAGCCCTTTTCCCTGGCCTATAATCAATTGCGCCAATCCCTCCACCATCAGTCCTCCTATGCCATTTCTAACTTGGGCCAAGAGGACACCGTAACAAGCTTGGATCAGGACGCGCTACTGCAATATTATCGGGCTAATTTTCGCCCAGACAACACCGTGATTAGTATTGCAGGTCGGATTACGGTTGAAACAGCTCTCACCGCCATTGCGGATACGTTTGGCGACTGGCAGGTGGATGAGCCAAACCAACAACCGGAGGCGATCGCCCCAGTCCCCATCACGACTCCCTACTGTATTATTCCTCAGGATACCCAGCAGGTCATCATTATGTTGGGTTATCAGGCAGCCTCTGTCCATCAGGCGGATTACCTTGCCCTGAAATTGATTAGCACCTATTTGGGCAACGGTCTCTCTAGTCGGTTGTTTGTGGAATTGCGGGAAAAGCAAGGGCTGGCCTACGACGTGTCGGCGATTTACCCCACCCGCATGGACCCCTCCCATTTTGTTGTCTACATGGGCACAGCTCCCCAAAATGTTGCGATCGCCGTTGAGGGGTTGCAACAAGAAGTCGAACGCCTATATCAAACTCCACTGACCTCAGACGAATTGCAAATTGCTAAAAATAAGTTGTTGGGTCAGTATGCGTTGGGCAAGCAAACCAATGGTCAGTTAGCCCAGCTCTATGGCTGGTACGAAATCTTGAATAGAGGGGTTGAGTTCGACCAGGTCTTTCAGCAGGGGACCGATGCCCTGACCCTGGAAACATTACAGGATGTCGCCCATCGTTACTTTAAACAAGATAGCTGCTTATCTCTAGTAGGACCGGAGGAGGCGATCGCATCCCAGCGATCCATCCGCTAGGGGATCAGTTCCTCCCGTCTGCGGGTACGGGTGTGGACTATTGGGGGGAGCAATTAATTTATTGGAAATATATTGAAATGCTCACGCCGAAACGTGATTCCCCTGCTAAGCTAATGTTGCAATTCGTGCTGGGACAGGATGGCTAATCACCGAAAATATGCTATGACCTCTCCTCCTATTTTCCGACAGCCTAGTGATTATCCCGATGGATTTGGCGATGAGCGATCGCCAGACCCCACCCCTGTGTATGCTTTGAAAGAGCTAGTGGCACGACTATATCGGGAACAAAACAAAATTCATGACCTCCTCAGTTCCCTTAGCTTTGCCCTCCGCAGTCTCAAAAACCTGAATCAATTTCTAGAACTGACCCCCCTGATTGCCAGCCGCGTGACCGACGCAGAAGGAGGCGCACTCATCCTAGTGAGGGCAGACGGACAACTCCAACTCGAACGATTACATTGTCAACTGAGCCAAGGCTGTTCTCTGGTCCGTCAGTCCATGGAACTCGCCGCCCGTCAAGTGACCGACTATGGCGTTTCCATGACCGACGAATCGCCCATGACGACTGCAATGCGGCACCTTGACCACGCCATCAAACAGCAACTAGAACCCAATACGCGAGTCTTTGGCACCACCATCCTGGTCAAGAACGTCGAGCGGGGCTGGCTCTACGTTTTTAGCCAAAATGATGACTATCACTGGACGGAAACGCGACAGAAATTGATTCGCCTCGTGGCGGACCAAACGGCAGTGGCGATCGAAAATGATGAACTAGCGGCAGAACTGCGGGAAAAAGAGCGACTCGACCGTGAGCTAGAAATTGGCGCAGAAATCCAAGTGCAGTTACTGCCCCGCCACTGCCCGAAAGTGGCAGGAGTGGACCTTGCCGCCCGGTGTAAGACCGCCAACCGAGTGGGCGGTGATTACTATGACTTTATCCCTGCAAATTATGACCAAACCCGGTGGCGCGATGGCCCCCAAACGGGAGGAAGTTCGTACTCTGACGCGATGGAACAAGGCCGCTGGAGTATTTCCATTGGCGATGTGATGGGGAAAGGGGTGCCAGCAGGACTGATCATGACCATGTTACGGGGGATGTTGCGGGCCGAAGTCCTCAATCGCCACTCTCCGTCCATGATTCTGCAACATCTCAACCATGTGATGTATGGTGACTTGGAAAACTCCAATCGGTTTGTCACCCTGTTCTACTCAGAATATGAGCCTGCAACCCGGACCCTCTCCTACAGCAACGCTGCCCATCATCCCCCTCTACTCTGGCGAGCCGCGACCAAGACGATCACCACCTTAGATACCATCGGGATGTTGATTGGCCTGGAAATGGATACTCAATATGAAGATGGAGAAGTCACGCTCTGTCCAGGAGATACCGTAATCTACTATACCGACGGGTTCACCGATGCTGCCAATGCCAAAGGACATCGCTTTGACGAAGAAAATTTAATCCAATGCGTTCACGATGCTTGCCTCAACGGGTATAATCCACAGGAGATTTTGGAATATCTTTTTGAAAAGGTGCAAGCCTTTATTGGGCTATCACATCACAATGAGGACGACATGACTCTGGTGGTCTTGCAAGTCCGGAACGATTAGCCGTAGTATCAACGGCATTAGCCCCATAATCGATTTTCTCAAAGTTACGTCCACACACAAGGATAGTACGTCCACACACAAGGATAGGCAGAATGGATATCGCAACGATGCAATCAATCCCACAGATGGGGCTACACAGTATGATCTGCGCGGGTACAGGCTGGGCTAATCTAGGTTGGCATAATTTGGGCTGGCATGGGCTGAGCTTTAGCACCTTGATTCATTTCAAACTAGGGTTTCTTCAGATCCATTCTGCTGATTGGACCCTGCTAGCACAGCAGTTTGATACCGATCCGTTTCGTGGGGTTCGGGCATGGTTTGCTAATTTAGTGGCGACAGGGCAACTTTGGGCCTTAATTATTGGCTTTATTGTTGGGTACATCTTCCGAGGGTTTACCTCCTACGGCTAAGAGGCCAAAACGGTGCAATATCTACTAATGCAATATGATGGGCGATATCGCAAGGTAGTATTGACAAGGCGATATTATCAAAACTAAGCCAAACCCTGATTTATAGGTCCGGGGTTTTCATAGACGCAGCAAAGCAGTCCTTTATTTCCAGATGATAATCATGTTTACTTTTTTCAACCATCGCTTTTTCTCTCAACGGTCGAACGGGGGGGGGCGGGCCAAACGGGTTGTCCCCTTTTTGGTGGGGTTGTCCATTGTGAGCCTGATACCGCTGTTGGGCTTGTCAAATCAGGGTGGGCTAGGAGTAAACGCTAATAGGTCTATGGCCTCTCCTTTGGCCGGGTTTGGCCTCTCCTTTGGCCAGGTGGTCCAAGCACAAACACCTGGGGTTTCTGATGAAGAGATTGATAATTATGCGGCAGCCGTACTCGAAATTGAGCAAATGCGGACCACGACTTTTGACGCGATCGCTAATCTGATGGCCCCAGCCCCGGTTCCATCCATTGCCTGCAATCAAGAAGACAGTATTCGCGACTTACCGGATGCGGTCAAAGATCAAGTGGTAGAGTTTTGCCAAACCTCTGTTGATCTGGTGGAATCAACCGGACTGACCGTTTCAGAATTTAATCAAATCACCGCAAATCAAGCCGATGACCCAGTCTTATTTGATGCCATTCAGGCAGCGCTAGTGCGGTTGCAAACTCCCAGTGCGGACCCAACTGAGGGGCCAGGGAGTGAAGACCCGGAAGCAACGACTGAAGAGTCATAACCCCCAGACTTGCCCCCCTGGAGTCATCCCCCCTAGAAGGGAATCCAATTCATACCGATTAAGGCTTAAATCTATGGCACGATTGAATCCGCACACACTGCAAATGCAAATCACCCGAATGTTTGAACAGGGGCAGGCCATCTTTGCGACCACCAAGGTCCAGGATTGGTTGAAAGAACGGGGGGAAGATCCATCCGTTTACACTATCATATTTCATGAGGAGCCTGCACCACCAGAGTCAGGACTCGTCAAAGTGATCACCATTGAACTGGGGCGCAATGATGGGGAGGCGGTGGATGAATGGCTCCAATCTGAGGTCAATCGCCATGCTTAGGGATGAGAATTTGACGCTGAGAACCCCGGATTCTTGAAGAAGCTGGGGTTCTCAGCGTCACCCCATTCTTGTGGCAATGACATTGGGCTTTACCCTGTTCCCATGATCACGGGATAATAGGCAACGATGTCTGTCCCATGATGCTATGCAATCTCCTGTTTTATCCTCCACATTTTTTCTAACCCTGTTGATGATGATTGGGTTAGTGTTTTTTATTCGGGCATCCACGAAGGAACGGATTGAGGTGGTACGGTTGGCGATCGCCCAACCTCCAGAAACCTGTACCACCCAACTCCAGCAATATTTTCAACAGCGTTCCTATTACCTGGTTGAGACAGACTTATCCAAAAATAAGCAAGTGTTTGAGGGATTCGTTCGCCCCAGCCTCTTTCTCGCCATCTTGCTATTTTGCTTGGCCACCGTTGGCTGTCTTTGCTTGGGACTCGTCTTATCTCTCTTGCTCCCTGAATGGAACCCGTTTGTCTGGGTGGTGGTTCTCCTAGCTCCCGCTGCCAGCGTCTTTTACTGGAAAAAATCTAGCCGCCTTGAGCAAGTGTCCTTTAAGGTTGAATCCTTAGCCTCGACTCCGGACCCCACTGAAGCGCTGCCATCTGAGCCAAAGGAAGATGCCGCATCGTCAACCAAAGACAGCAGTTGCCTCACCGTAATGGGCCATCGGGACGAACTCGCCTGTTTACAAGATGCCCTCAAGCAACAAGACATCGCTTTCCGTTCTCTAGAGTAAGTTCCCAGATATATTGATCCCATTTGGCATATTCTATCAGTGGGACTATGGGGCAGTGAGAACTATGGGGAGGCGAAGGCCCATGAGCAAGAAGGCCGGACTCCAGCTTAGGCGTTACGTCAGAGTAGTAATTGGTTGGTGGATACGGGCCTATCGTCATCCTGATTATGCGGCGTGGCAACGCCAATTCATGGCCCAGCGTCTCTTGCTGGGCTTACAAGTTGCAGTGGTGGTTTACCTGACCTTTATGGTGCTGCGATTTGTCCAGGGCTATGACAGCCTGGACCGGGCAGACGGGGCATGGTTGCTAATGGCCTCACTGGCAGAGGTGATCATGCTGATCTCGATTTTCGTCCTGAAAACTCCGTGGGGGCAGCGGCATCCTGGGAGAATCTTTCTCCTCGTTTCCTGGGCGCTGACCTTGTTGGAGCAAGGGTTGTCAACGCTGGGAGCAAAAGCGTCTACCGCAGAATATTTGTGGACCCTCACCTTTCTGGTACAAGCGACCTTAATTCCCGTACGTTGGCCCCTTCATCTTGTCTCACAGCTAGGGGTATTGCTGTATTACTACGGGATGAATACGCTGCTGGGCTTGACACCAGAAGGGCATGCCCTATGGGACTGGCGACCCGCCCTGTATATCATCTGGTTTTGTTCAATTTGCAATATTTCGGTGGCCCTCTACGAACGCTTGAAGTATGCTGAACTAGCCGCACAGCGAGCACTCCATCGTGAAAAGGAGCGATCGGAGCAGCTTTTACTCAATATTTTGCCAGAGACGATTGCAAAGCAGTTGATGGCTCAACAGGAAGTCATGAGTCCCTTAGCACCGGATCGGTTGGATTATCCCCAGGATTTGATTGCGGATCATTTCTCAGATGCGACGATTTTGTTTGCGGATATTGTCGGGTTTACCCAGCTTTCGTCTCGGATTCCTGCCGAAGAGTTGGTCGGCATCCTCAATAATATTTTTTCGGAGTTTGATGCGTTGGCGGAGGAGCATCAGTTAGAGAAAATTAAAACGATTGGAGATGCTTACATGGTCGTGGGGGGGCTACCCATTGAGCATCCCGCTCAAGATCATGTGGCGGCGATCGCCAACATGGCCCTGGATATGCGAGAAGCGATGGAAACTTTCAGCGAGTATTACAACCGACCGCTGCGAATTCGGATTGGCATTAATACAGGTCCGGTGGTGGCTGGGGTCATTGGCCGCAAGAAATTTATCTATGATCTGTGGGGGGATGCGGTTAATCTGGCCAGCCGGATGGAGTCTCAGGGGCAGCCAGATAGTATTCAAGTGACTCAGCCTGTGTATGAACGATTGTGCGATCGCTATCGGCTGAAAGTTCGGGGAGTGGTGCCAATTAAAGGAAAGGGAGACATGACGACTTATTGGTTACTCGGCAAGAAGTAAAAGTAAATTTTCTTGTAAAAGCGAAAATTTGCTAATTGCTGTGTTATGACTGGGTTGGGCGATCGCCCGATAAAGTTACTTTCTATGGAAAACGGTCTAAAATCTCAACTGTTTTTCGCATCGCCATTAAGTATCGGTGATCAACTGTATTTCAGGATATTGATTATGACTCAGAAAATTCTGTTTGAAGGTTGGGATGATCTTTCGGGTGAGACTCAAGAAGCAATGCAAGCATGGCTTCAAGCAACTTTAGATTCAAACCTTGCTGGACAAAGATTCTTAGATATTTTCTTATCTCATCATGCCCAAAACTTTGAAGACTTATCCTTAGACCTAAACTCAAATTTTGCTGAAGGGCCTTTGGTAATTGTCTCTTCAGTTCAAGACGAGGAAAATGCGGAAGATGGAGATAGTTTTATTAGTATTGATAAATTCTCCCGCATGATCGTTATGCAAAATTGCTACATTTCCTGCTTGGGTAAGCCACCTTCAGAACAAAAGCAATGTCTTTGTAAGTGTCGAGGGAATTGTGAGGAACACTAGCTTGATTTTGAGAGTAATATCAACAATTTGGTCAAACTTGAAAAACCAAGAAGTTACAGAATTTACGATATGCTGAATCAGGACTCTAGCAAGCTTAACGCCCGAAATCTAGATTTTACTGGACTAATATTAATAGGATTTGACTTCAGATCTGCTAGATTTCATTGGCGGAAGTTTCAACTAATCTACTGTTTAATCACCTCAATGTTACTAACAGGAGCTGCAGGCGCTTCGTCCTCCTTAGCTTTATCCTCTCTGATAACTTCAGTTGGAGTGGGAAATAGCCTATTTACAGGTTTTACGATGGGAATATTTGTGTTAATTCCTCCTTCGATTTTTATGATACTTCTGTTTCGTAAAGGTTTTTTTACGGAACGCTTGCAGGGATTATTGCTTTGCTTCCTCCATTTTTTATTGTCATTTTTTCGATATTTCTTCCGAACACAATTGCTGTCATCGGTTTTTCCTTCTTCTATTCACTGTTGGCTCTTCTTTTAACTGTAATCAGCCTTGTCCTAATTGCTATTTATCATGCCATATTTTTGCTACTTTTTGACGTATTTTACTCATTACTAAGTACTTCTCTCCTCACTCTTGGAGTTACTGTATTAGTAGTTTCAGCATCAATGGTCCAAGACAAAGGCATAATATTTCCAGACACCCTATTGGGGATAGTTACAAGCTTGTTAGTCTATGGCCTTGGTTTTTTTGCCGCCCGTCTATCCTTCTTCAAGGATGGCAAGTTCCTCTGGCTGAAATCCTTAGTTATTATATTCTCATCATTAGGGCGAAAAAGTTTTAGAAAAGCTGATTTGACAGACGCAGATTTTACACAAGCTACTCTTGCAAATGTAGATTTAACCGATGCCAGAATTCTTCGTACTCGTTGGTATAAGGCTAAAGGGCTTGATTATGCCCGTCTTGGTAATTCTTACCTCAAAAACCCCAAAATTCGTCAACTGGTTACAACGCTACGAGGAGAGGGAAAAAACTTTGACGGTTTGAATATGGAAGGAGTCAATCTGCAAGAAGCAGAGTTACAAGAGGCTAGTTTTATTGGAACAAATCTCAATCAATCCAATTTACGGGGAGCAGATTTATCGAAGGCGATTCTAAAACAGACTCAGTTGGATAATGCTGATCTGACGGGGGCAATTCTCACTGGAGCTTACATTGAAGATTGGGGGATTACTCCAACAACAAAGCTGGAGAATGTGCAGTGTGACTATATTTACATGCGAGTTCCGACGAAGGATAACCCGAACCCGATGCGGAAGCCGGATAACTGGCACGAAACCTTTGCAGCAGGTGAGTTTGCTGATTTTATTCAGCCCTATTTCGACACACTGGATTTGTATCACAGCCAAAATGTTGACCCTCGTGCGGTTTCGATCGCCTTCAAAACCCTGTCCCAGAATCATCCAGATGCGAATCTAGAGATTGTGGCGATGGAAAAGCGAGGGCAGAATAGCCTCAACCTCAAGGTACGGACTGCTGCCACTGCTGATAAATCAGAACTGAGTGCCGCATACTTTGCCGACTATAATCAACTCAAGGCGTTGTCTGAACAACAATTACTGTTGCTGGCAGAAAAGGACGATCGCATCCACAACCTGGAGCAAATGATTCAAACCGCGCTGCATCAGCCCACCTTTACTGTTGACACTGTTCAAGGAGATTTTATGCCAGAAAATAAAGGAATTAGCGTAAGTGCAGGAGATCATGCCAGTATTAGTGGATTGAGTAGTGGTGATGGCATCGTAAATCTGGGCACTATCAGCGGTAACGTCACGAGCGCCATCAATCAGTTGCCGGACGCACCGGAATCCCAGGCGGAACAGCCCAGCTTCAAGACACTTCTCACCCAGTTACAGCAAGTGATTGAAGCTGATTCAGAGTTGTCGGACCCGGATAAGTCGGATTTGCTGGAGCAGGTACAAGCATTGGCGGAGGCCAAACAGACAGAGGAAACCGCAAAACGAGAAGGGATTGTCCGTAAAGCTATGAAGATGTTTGACGCAACGTTGAAAGGATTACCCGACACAGCCAAGATTGTGGATGCTTGCAGCAAACTGCTACCGCTGATTATCAAGGGGTTGGGGCTATTGATTTAGTGAGCATCGTGACCCAACCGCTGCGGGGGGATGGGCGGGTGTGTTTGACCCTGCCATGCCTTTGGCGATCGCACTGTCAACAGGCCATTGATATCAAAATTGAATACAACGATCAGTCTCTAAAAGCGGATAGATCAGTCTTCCCTGCTAGGAAAAACTGATCTACATTTAGGTGCTGAGAGCTACATTATCAGAGCTACATCACCAGAGCTACATCACTTGATGAATAGCATTTCTTCATAAGTGGGCAGGGGCCAGAACTCATCGGCGATCGCTCCTTCAATAGCATCAGCATATTCGCGCACTTCATCCATCAACGGACGGATGGTTTTTGCACAGTACTGCATATGCTCAGCGGTCGAAGCAAAGTCATGGGTCTCCATGGCAGTGCTCAATTTATCCACGCAAGCAACCATCGAATTCGTCAAATCGGCAAGAGCTTTCGCACTTTCCTGTTCTAAGGTAATCCCCAAACCTGTCAATTCCGAAATGGTTGACGATAGCTTCGAGAGATAACCTACCGCTGCCGGGTAAATTAAGGTCTTCGCCATGCTCATCACCAGCTTGGCTTCAACCTCAATGGACAGGATATATTGCTCTGAGTAGACTTCATAACGACTTTCCAACTCAACAGGCGTAAGTACACCTGTCTTTTTGAACAAATCCTCAATAAACTCTTCGGTGAGGTAGGGTAGAGCATCAGCCGTTGTGGGCAAGTTGAGCAAGCCTCGCTCTTCAACCGCCATTTTGTGCCATTCTTCAGAGTAGCCATTGCCACCGAACACAACAACGCCATGTTCTTCCATGACTTCCTTCAACACGGTGAGAATAGCTGTATTGAGATCAGAACCCTTGGCTAATTCGCCCTCCAAGCGATTGCCGATCCAATCCAGCGAATCAGCCAGCATAGTATTTAGGGCGATGAGTGGACCCGACACGGATTGGCTGGAGCCGACAGCCCGAAACTCAAAGCGGTTTCCAGTAAAGGCAAAGGGAGAGGTGCGGTTGCGATCGCCAGCATCTTTGGTCAATGGAGGCAGCACATCAATGCCCAAGTCCATTACCCCTTTATGCTTAGAATCAGTAACAGAGCCAGACTTAATTTGCTCAAAGACCTCTTCTAGCTGGGTGCCCAGATAAACCGACATGATCGCAGGGGGAGCCTCATTGGCACCCAGGCGATGGTCATTGCTAGCAGTCGCGATTACTGCCCGCATCAGAGGAGCGTACTTATGGACACCCCGAATCACAGCACCACAGAAGACCAAAAACTGGGCATTCTCATGGGGAGAATCACCGGGATCAAGCAAATTACCTTGGGTAGCATTCCCGACCGACCAGTTCACGTGCTTACCCGATCCGTTAATCCCCGCAAAGGGCTTCTCGTGCAGCAAGCACACAAATCCATGCTTCTTGGCCGTGTGCTTCAGCATCGTCATAATCATCTGCTGGTGGTCACTGGCCACGTTCGCCGCTTCAAAGAAGGGCGCGATTTCAAACTGCCCCGGTGCAACCTCGTTGTGTCGGGTTTTAGCGGGAATCCCCAGCTTATACAGTTGCTCCTCCACATCCTGCATGAACACCTGCACTCGCTCAGGAATGGCCCCGAAGTAGTGATCATCAAACTGTTGTCCTTTGGCAGGTGCTTTACCGAACAAAGTTCTTCCGGCCAAGAGCAAGTCAGGTCTGAGGGCGGCAAAGTTGGCATCGACTAAAAAGTATTCCTGCTCAGCGCCACAGCTAGAGTTGACATGGGCAACGTCGTCATGGCCGAGGATGCTCAACACTTTGCTGGCCGCTTTGTCCATGGCTGCAATGGAGCGTAACAGTGGCACCTTTTTATCTAGAGCTTCCCCTGTCCAGGATACGAATACCGTGGGAATGCAGAGTGTAGCGCCATTGTCGGTATCTAAAATATAGGCAGGACTGGTGACATCCCAAGCCGTATAGCCACGGGCTTCAATCGTATCGCGAATACCACCATTAGGGAACGAGGAACCATCCGGCTCACCCTGGACCAATACCTTGCCCGAAAACTCTGAAATCACGGTGCCATCCCCTTGGACAGAGATGAAGCCATCGTGCTTTTCCGCCGTCAAGTTGGTCATGGGGTAGAACACGTGGGCGTAGTAGAGTGCCCCTTTAGAAATCGCCCAATCCCGCATTGCCGTTGCCACTGCGTCAGCCACAGATGGATCGAGCTTTTCACCTGTGACAATTGTCTTCTTAATCGACTTGAAAATCGCTTTTGGCAAGGTAGCCTGCATTTTGCTGAGACTGAAAACATTGTCTGCCCATATCTCATCCAAGCGCTTCGGAGCCTGAGGGGGCATGGGATCTCGGTTAACAATTTGATAAATCGCTTGGGTACGGGCATCATTTCTGCTCATTTTTCCTACCTAGTCCTCAGACTTGTATGATTGTGACTGTTCTGCTGGAATAAGCTGATCTTTGACAGAGCATCACGGTTCAACTCTTTCAAGAATCAGTGGGTGGCCTTGACGGAAATTGGGAGCTAGCTCAAGGCTAAGTTCAGATAGTACTGAAAGCGGTGTCTTCAAATAGATAAGGAGTATACAATTTTAATAACTCCGACGTGCTAAAGGCTCAGTGTCTTTCGATTCATTGACAAGGTACAAGCACAATTGACCCAAGAAACAAATTGAAAAAATTGGCGTTACACGATATCCACATCCAGCCATTGTTTCAGACAGAACAGTAAGAAAATCGTTGAAAACAAAGATCTTGAGGTCGGCTGTAATGGTTGTGATAGAAACAATTGAGTAACGCCATAGCATTTATAGGGAGTAGCTCAGAAGTTTGAACCACGTTAAGCCAGGTTAAGAGCAAGTTGAAATTTTTATTGTCAGCTAGCTTACAGAAAGGGTTTTCCGCAGAAAGCGAGAAAAATAACGAATGCTGCATACCGCCATGCATGGCTTGATTGCTGTTGCAGCAAAGGCGATCGCCGAGTGCAGCCCTGCTCTCTCAGCCATCAAAGTTCTGTAATGTCGGTCGGCACAAAGGGTTTGACACACAAAACTACCCACGAAACTACCCATACAAAGGTTTTGGCGCACAAAATACCCACGAAACTACCCACGAAACTACCCACGAAACTACCCACAGGTGTGGGGTGCTTGTGAGCTAGGTGTGCCGCTATTCTGTAATCACCGTCAAAGGAAGGGTTAGCCAACTTACGGTTTAGCGATCGCCCCCCTTTGCTCCCAAGAGCCAGTCCCCGGCTCTCATCGAGTCCCCTTGAGTCCCCAATATCCAGCCCCCATTGAGCCCCCAATATGCGGCCCCCATTGAGCCCCCCAATGTCCCCATTCAGCCCCAATGCCCTTCTGTATTGAGTCCCCAACAGTCCCCCTGATCCCCGATCG
>JBFRWC010000006.1:0-5249 GCA_051439365.1 Leptolyngbyaceae cyanobacterium | reverse complement strand
ACTCAAAACTCTTCCACGTCCCTATGATTTCCCCCCGTGACGCTTTCTTTGCTCCAATTAAGCGAGTGGCGATCGCCCAATCCATTGGTCACATTAGCGGCGAACTGATTTGCCCCTATCCTCCGGGGATTCCGTTGATCATGCCGGGGGAGCGAATTACGGCGGACATTGTGGCGCAGTTGAGGCAAGTTGCGATCGCTGGTGGCGTGATCACAGGCTGTGGGGATGAGTCTCTGGAGACGTTGGCGATTGTTATGGTGGGTGAGGGAGTGAGGGGGTGAGGGAGTGAGGAAGTGAGGGAGTGAGGAGGTGAGGGAGTGAAGGGGTGGGGTGAGAAAAAGAGTGCCTCAATTTTGCAGCTTTTGGGACAGAAGGTGTAGAGAACAGTTACAATGAAAGACCTCAACATTTCTAGATTGCTACCCGTGTGCGTTCTGGGTGGTTGCCCATTTTTGCCGATATTCTCTATTGCTAAGCCATTTGTCCTATGTCATTGACCCTCCCGATCGTTGCTATTATTGGTCGTCCTAATGTGGGCAAATCAACCTTTGTGAACCGATTGGCGGGAGGGCGAGATGCCATTGTTCATGATGAACCGGGGGTGACTCGCGATCGCACCTATAAGGATGCATTTTGGCTGGATCGGGATTTTCGGGTGGTGGATACGGGGGGACTGGTGTTTGATGACGACACCGAATTTTTACCGATGATTCGGGAACAGGCAATGCTGGCATTGTCTGAGGCCAAGGCTGCGATCTTGTTGGTGGATGGACAGGAGGGACCGACCGCAGCCGATGAAGCGATCGCCCATCTCCTCCGGCAGCAGTCCGTTCCGGTTCTCTTGGCAGTCAACAAATGCGAATCCCCCGAACAGGGCTTGATCCAAGCAGCTCAATTTTGGGAATTGGGACTAGGCGAACCCTTTCCCATCTCCAGTATCCACGGCAACGGCACGGGTGAATTGTTGGACGAGTTGATTACCCATTTGCCTCCCACCGATGAATTAGAGGAGAGTAACGAAATCCGGGTGGCCATCGTTGGGCGGCCTAATGTAGGTAAGTCCAGTATGCTCAACGCCTTTGTTGGCGAGAATCGGGCCATCGTCAGCCCCATTTCCGGCACCACCCGCGACACCATTGATATGGTCGTGCAGCGAGGCGAGCAGGTTTACCGCTTAATTGACACCGCTGGAATTCGCCGCAAAAAACAGGTGAAGTATGGACCAGAGTTTTTTGGGATTAATCGGGCCTTCAAAGCGATTCGTCGGGCGGATGTGGTGTTACTGGTGATTGACGCAGTAGATGGGGTAACGGAGCAGGATCAAAAATTAGCAGGCCGGATTGAAGATGATGGTCGAGCCTGTGTACTGGTGGTGAATAAGTGGGACGCGGTGGAAAAGGACTCCAGCACTATCTACGACTACGATAAGGACTTGCGATCGCGCCTCTACTTCCTGGGCTGGGCTGAAAGTATCTACGTCAGCGCCCTCACTGGCCAACGGGTGCCCAAAATTCTCGACCGGGTTGATGCGGCGGCAGAGGGCCACAAGCGCCGCGTCACCACCTCCGTGATCAACGAAGTCTTAGAAGAAGCCACGAGTTGGCATACGCCACCCACTACTCGCCAGGGACGGCAAGGTCGCATTTATTACGGCACCCAAGTGACCAGTCAGCCACCGACGATTGCTTTATTTGTCAATGATCCCAAGCTCTTTGGGGAAAGCTATCGCCGCTACATCGAACGCCAATTCCGGGATCAACTTGGATTTACGGGCACCCCCATCCGTTTGCTCTGGCGTGGCAAGAAAGTGCGGGAAATAGAACGCCGTAGCCTCAATCGAGCCACTAAGGTTTAATGTTTGCGATCGCCCTGATCATCAGATGACCTGATCCTGATTGATTGACAAAACTGTCTAAAACCTTGTCCTTGCCTTGGGTCAGGAGACCCTGCTTTGGGTCAGGAGACCTGACCCCTACATTGTCCCAATTCCTTGTAGGGGAGCGGTTTCCGCGCCCAAGTCACTGAAATAAGCTGGCTTTAGAACCCCGGCTTCTTCAAGAAGCCGGGGTTCTGGGCTACAACCCATCCTTAACTCAGAGCCAATGGCCTATGGTCTGGTGCCCAGTCTCGGACTGGGACTGAGGGGCTGGGAGGGAAGGGGAAGGCAAAGGATGTTTCGGCATTTTGTCAAAACCTGGTCGGCTCATGGTGAGACTGTGCCACAATAAAGCCAGTTTTTCTTGAATCAGAGCCATCGAGCTATGCAGTGGACCCCAGGACAACGTCTCCAAAACGGTAAGTACACGATCACTAAAGTCTTGGGTGAGGGGGGCTTTGGGATGACCTATCTGGCGGACAGTCAGGAATACGGCCAGGTGGTGATCAAAACGGTGAATGAGACGGTGCAGAAGCGGTCTGATTTTGATGAATTTCAAACTGATTTTATGAATGAGGCGCTGAAAATTCGCGGCTGTCAGCATCGCCATATCGTCAAGGTGCATAAGCTGTTTCAAGAAAAGGTGCGCCATCCCAATCCTGGTAATAATCAGTCTCCTGAGATCAGTCTGTTTTGTATGGTGATGGAGTTTGTCGCGGGGATAGATTTGGCGGAACGGGTGATTCAACAGGGGCGATTGTCAGAGACCGATGCCCTGCGCTATGTCTGCCAGGTGGGGGAGGCATTGAGTGTCGTGCATGACAATGGGTTGCTGCATCGGGATGTGAAACCGAACAACATCATGGTACGCCAAGCTACGGATGAGGCGGTGCTAATCGATTTTGGCATTGCTCGGGAGTTTACACCTAATGCGACCCAGACCCACACTAAATTTCTTAGCGATGGCTTTGCCCCAATTGAGCAGTATGATCAACGGACTAAGCGCGGTGCGTTTACGGATGTATATGCTCTAGCGGCAACGTTGTATTGTCTGGTGACGGGAGAAGTGCCATCAACTTCCCAAACCCGGATGCTGGAGTTGCTTCAGTATCAACGGGATAAGATTGAACCCCCCAAAGCGTTGAATCCGGCGTTGAGCGATCAGGTGAATGCGGCAATTATGAAGGGGATGGCGCTGCGGCCTGAGTATCGGCCTCAGACGATGGCAGAGTGGCTGGAGTTATTGGGGATTAAGATTGGGCCACCACCACCTGTTAATCCACCGCTACCACCACCTGTTAATCCACCGCCCCCACCGCCTGTTAATCCACCGCCATCACCACCTATTAATCCACTGCCCCCCTCTTCTCCTGTTGTGTCATTGAGTCGGCGGAGTTGGCTGAAGTGGGCTAGTTTAGGGGGTGTGGGCATAGTGATAGCGTTGCTGGTACGTCCGTGGGAATTGGGTGGGGAGACCGACTCTGCGAGTTCTTTGGATCGGATGACGCTGGATCAGGAAGCGGTAGAAGTGGATAGCGAAGGCACGATTGTTCGATCCTATCCGGTAACGGTAGACACCTATGTGGAGGATTTGGGCAATGGGGTGCAGTTTCGGATGGTGCGGATTCCGGGGGGACGGTTTGAGATGGGATCACCCCCTGATGAAGAAGGTCGATTTGAGCGTGAGGGACCACAACATTTTGTAGATGTTCCAACCTTTTTTATGGGGATGACGACGGTGACGCAGGCGGTGTATGAGGCGGTGATGGGGGAAAATCCATCTCACTTTCAGGGAAGGGATCGCCCCGTTGAAGACGTTTCTTGGAATGATGCGATCGCCTTCTGTCAGAAACTGGAGAGTGATCAGAATTTTGTGTAAGCAGTCTACAATCACGACATAATCAGGAGACTGCACCATGGCAAAATCAAAGAAAACTCCATCCAAAGTGGATCAACTCATCGATGAACTACTCGAAGACTGTCAAAGCCCTGACGATATTGTGGGCGAGTCGGGATTGCTCAAACAACTGAGTAAACGCCTGATTGAACGCTCCCTGGCCGGAGAACTCACCCATCATCTCAACGCCACTGCTCCTTCAGCCGAAGCGGTCTCAGATGATAGGGAGTCAGAACTGCCGAAGAATAGTCGCAATGGCCACTCGAAGAAAACCATCCAGACCCAACAGGGGGAGATGGAGCTTGATATCCCCCGCGATCGGGCAGGCACCTTTGAACCGGTCTTGGTGCCCAAACATGAACGACGTCTGGCAGGGCTTGATGAGAAGGTTCTGGCCTTGTATGCTCGTGGCAACAGTACCCGAGACATCAGTGCTCAACTCGAAGAACTCTACGGGGTGAAACTATCAGCCGCCTTGATTTCAGAGGTCACCGATGCGGTGAGTGAGGATGTCAACCGCTGGCAATCAAGACCCTTGGATGCGCTCTATCCGATTGTGTATTTGGATGCACTGTATGTGAATATCCGAGTCTCTGGCCAGGTAAGGAAGCAAGCGGTCTATGTGGTGCTGGGCATCACGTTGGATGGCAACAAAGAGGTGTTGGGCTTATGGATTGGCCCTGGGGAAGCCGAAGGAGCCAAGTACTGGCTTAAAGTGCTCACCGACCTAAAAAATCGGGGACTTCAGGATATTTTTATCGCCTGCTGTGATGGACTCAAAGGCTTTCCCCAGGCCATTGGAAACGTGTATCCCCAGGCCCAAGTGCAATTGTGCATTGTCCATCTGATTCGTAATTCCATGCGCTATATCCCGTGGAAAGAGAGTCGGGCGTTAGCCGCTGATCTCAAACAAATCTATTTAGCCCCTACTCTGGAGGCCGCCGAGGCGGCCTTAGTGGAGCTGGGAGAAAAATGGGATGAGACCTATCCCGTCATCAGTCAGATTTGGCTGCGCCATTGGGAGAACATTATTCCGCTGTTTGACTATCCGATGGATATCCGCCGGGTCATCTACACCACCAATCCGATTGAGTCGGTCAATCGCAGTCTGCGTAAGGTGATCAAGACCAAGGGCGTGTTCCCCGATGAAGCGTCCGTGTACAAATTAATGTATCTGGCACTCAACAATATTTCCAAACGGTGGAAGCAACCGATTCGAGATTGGAAGACAGCGCTGTCGAGATTTGCTATCCTATTCCCAGACCGTTTTCCCTTCTAAATTTAACGGCTTACACAAAAATCTAAGGTGCGACACGTTCTCTCCAAACCAGATGATAACTGGGGGAAGAGAGGCAGGGTAAAGAACCTTGACAACTGATGTCTGATGAAGGTGAAAGTCCCTCTCTCCAAGTGGTGGAGTAACAGCATAATCCCCAGGCTTGCGACTAGCCATCAACGCCTGAAGCGGGATTAAAC
>JBFRWC010000005.1:0-4204 GCA_051439365.1 Leptolyngbyaceae cyanobacterium | reverse complement strand
TCCGGGCAGAAAATCCCGACCATGTCCAACAACTTTTGTTAACCGGAGCGTGTCCCGATTGTGACCTCTCCAACGCCAATCTAGATGGTCTCCATCTCATTGGCGCGGACTTACGTAATGCCGATTTATCTGGTGCATCTCTGGTGGAAGCGAACTTGGAAGGAGCCGATCTGACGGGTGCAAACCTGAGTTCTGCCGACCTCACAGCGGCCATGCTCACGAACGCAGTCCTGGATCATGCGACCTTAAATTTCGTTAATCTATCAGAAGCCACGATCTACCATGCCAGCGTCCTTGGTACCTCAATGGAAGCCATTAACCTCACCAACGCAGAAATTTTCGGCACAGGTATCAGCATTGGAGGCCCAGCCCCAACCAACCCCTAAGGCCCATTCGATGCAAGCATGTCCCCGTAGGATGGGTTAGCGCCAGCGTAACCCATCAACACCCGCAATTCCTGCCCCGATCGCGGATGCGATCGCCTGTCGTTCCATCATCGCCTCTAATCGTTGCTGACAGATTGCTGGAGGGAGGTCTTTAGCAATCTGAGAAGCGATCGCCCCTTTACCCATAATACTGCCGCAATGGAATCTTCCTCCCCCAAAAACGCGGTTTTTTCACCATCGGGAGCCACGGCACGGCGTAGCTCCAAACTCTGCCACCCAAATCGTCCTAGGAGCGCGATCGCTGCCACTTGCCCCAATAATAAAAACACGGAAAGATCATCCGCGCTGAGCCAGAGCGCGATCGCATAGACCATCACCACCCCACTCCAGGTTAAATCTCCCTTACGGTATACTTCTGGGAAAAAGAACGCCACCATATATAGGCCAAAACTACTCAGTGCCAGCAGGACAGCCAGTAGAGTTGCGAGCAAGCTAACAAAATGGACGGGCATAGATGACCCCCTCACGGTTGAATTGCTATCGTAAGAACAGCTTAAGCCATGCAAGTGCCATAATGCGATGGCGCAACGCCACTCCGGAGGAGAATCGCCATGACCCCAGACCCTAATTCTAGCGAGATGAACCCAAATTACTCCAAACTGATGGAGGCGCTGCAAGCAGCAGCAGGAGTGCTAGACCCCGACCTCGACCCCCAGTGCAAGACGATGCAGCGCCAGGTCCGGTTGATGGGCGATCGCTTCACGAGCCCCAACTTTCGGGTCACGGTCTTTGCCCCCTTTAACTACGGCAAATCCACTCTGTTGAATGCGCTGCTGGGCGATCGCACCCTACCGATTGATCTGATTCCCACCACGGGAGCGGCCATTCGTCTGGTTTATGGCGATCGCCTCCACACCACTATTCACCTCAACAATGGTGACACCGTGACGGAATCCGGGACCGATATTCTCAAGCAATTTGCCGTGTTGAACCAAGATCGGCAAATGCGGCAGGATGTGGAATCAGTGACGGTGACCAGCCCCCACTATCTGTTGCAGCAGGGCATGGAGTTTGTGGATTTGCCGGGGACGGATGACCGAGAAGAACAGGATGCCCTGGTCCGAGATTACTTGCTAACGGCGGATTTGGTAGTGCAGGTATTGGATGGTCGTAAGTTGATGACTCTGATGGAGCGGGAGCAGTTGCGGGACTGGTTGCTGGATCGGGGCATTGATCAAGTCATTTTTGTGGTGAATTTCCTCAATTTGCTGGAGCCGGAGGACCAGCAGGAAGTGACACGGCGGTTGCGGTTTGTGGCAGAAAGTTTTCGGGCTAATCTGCCGCCCACCGTCAGCAATCTCTATCGCATTGATGCCCTGCCAGCTCTACGGGCACGATTGAAGGGGGATGGGGTAGCCGTACAAACTACAGGATTACCTGCGTTTGAGTCGGCTTTACAAGCATTAGTAACCCAGCAGAAAGAGCAGGTACTTGACCATCGTTTGCCTCGGCTATTAGCGATCGCTCCCCAAGTCCGCCAATCGCTTCAATCTCAGATGCAGGTGTTGGCATCAGTGGTGCAAAAGACAGAGACAGAACGCGATCGCCAGAAACTAGCGATTCGCCAAAAAGCTCAAGGCTTGATCCAGCAAGGATTTGACACCAGCGTAGCGAAAGCCCGCCAGTGGTTATCTCCAGAAGAATTGTTGGACCAATACCGCACTGAAGCCACCAACGCCCTGCACAAGCTCGACTTCGATGGCTGGGTCAACACTGCCCTCAAGCCCGATTGGGACCATCAGCGTCAAACCGTGATGGAGTGGGTGTACAAAGCCTGCGATTTTTTCGACTGTCCCCGCCCAGTTGCAATCAATCTCCAGTGGCCGGAGACCCCAGATGCTACGCTGCCCGTCTTAAATCCCATCGCTGATTCCTCGTCTACGCGCCTGGGCGATGTGGCGGATGCGGTAACGAAGGGAACAGTGCCCACCTTAGTGGCGGGTGGTTTGGGCTTTTTGCTGGGAGGGCCAGTGGGGGCGGCATTGTTTGGCGGCACCAGCTATATGCTAGAGAAAACGGGCGGATCAGAATCGACGAGTCCCAAATCCCAGCCAACCTCTTGGACCCCGACTCAGATAGAAGCCTGGTACGCGATCGCGATCGAAAACTACTTGCGTCAATTTAGCAGCGCCGGACTAGCGGCTCTCGATCACTACATCACTACTGCCAACCCGATTATCCATTTTCCCCTCCCAGAAGACACGCCCAGTGCGGCTCAGGAATCGGCTCAGATGCATCAGTTAGCTTTGGTGAAAGCCTGTGGCGATCGCCTTGAAACTGCTCTCACCTTGTTGCAGAATCATTAATAAATTGCTCAGAGCTTTTTTATGTGGTTTGTTGATGATTCTGCTGCTAGTTAATGGCTACTCGATCCCAGAGTTCTTGGGGGAGAGGACAGTTTTTCAATAGGAGCTGTCCTCCTTTGTGATTCTCGGATAGGGTTGAATTTGCTTTCACGTCTATATGCGATTTAGGGCAGTTAGCATGGCTTGCTGGCTGATTGATTGGTACGTGGTGTCAAGGTATTGGCGGATAGTTTGGGCATCGTTGGGAGCTAGAGGCAGCTTACCTAGCAGATCCAAGACGATTTGGGAGGATGTTGGAGGTGTGATTACGACAAGTGAGGGATCAAGCGGTTGGTTGTATTGCCAAAAGTTGCCTAGGTTGTGTTCTTCAACGGTAACTGGTAATCCAGAAAGGTAGGGGGCTTCTCCCGTATCGGGCACATCTCCTACTGTTGTGACCTGGTCAATGCGGTAAGTGTTTTGATGCTCTGTTGAAATAACAGTATTTTCCTCATCTGCTACTGAAATGATGGTATTTGTCTTTTCATCGGAACCTAGAGTAACTGATTTACTCTCCTGGATATTTTGGGAAACTAAGTTAGCCCCTGTGTTGTTCGCATGGCTACGTTGGTGGCGAATAGCCTCAAGAATCTCGGTCTTGGTGCGCCCTCTGAGTTGGAAGAGAACAAAGGGGTCTTCACGGAAAAAATCCCCGAGTTGATAGTATACCGCAGCGATGTGTTTGCAGGGGTTCTTGGGATCAGGACAGTTGCAGCGCGATCGCACATCTCCCAGGGTGAAAGGAAATAAGCTCAGCCCATTAGACGTAAACACAGTTTCAATATCATCGGGCATGGTTCCTGCCAGTAGCTTGGCTGGGTAGATGGCCTTTTCTGCCATGCTTGCTATGACAAATTGCCAATCTTCATCACTAAACCGCTCAATGGAGATGGTGAGTTTGTAGGGTTCTGGTGCGGTACCTTGGACGACAGCATGAACTTTGCCGTTGCGAAATTCTAGATTGAGGATATTTCCTTCACGGGCGTAGATACGGCCCCGCTCCAGACGTTTCTTGAATCGATAGGTGTTGAGCAAATCGATCCAGCGTTGCACCCACCACTCCTGGGCGATCGCATTTTCATTGGTTGCGGGTGAAGAAGGCGTGTTGGCAATCATAGGCTTGTCAAACAAAGATTGTTTCATCCTAGCGTAAAGCGTGAAATTACTCTTGTACGACCAGGTCTACTAAGGCATCGACAAGGCGATCGCGCTCCATCGGTAATACCTCTCGGCCATGCAGCATTTCCTGCACAATGACAAAGTGGACGAGGGAACCGACGAAAATCCGGGCGGTGGCTTCTGGATCTTTGAGATCAAGCTGGGAGGTGGTGGTGAAGTAGCGGCAAAGTTGGCGGAAGGCAGTTTGCTCGATGTGGGCAACGAAGGCTTGGGCTAACTGGGGAAAGCGGCCTG
>JBFRWC010000004.1:0-6661 GCA_051439365.1 Leptolyngbyaceae cyanobacterium | reverse complement strand
GCCCCATCCACATCCAGCACCGCGTTGGGGCCGAAGACAATGCCATTGGGGTTAATCAAAAACAGGTTGGCAGCCCCATCTACGCCCAGAGTCCCCATGATGTCGGAACGGTTACTGCCCGTGATGCGACTAAGGATATTGGCAATGCCATCTGGGTTCGCAAAGTAAACCCGTTGAAGCTCCTGGACGCTAAAGTCTTCAAAGCTATGGAACAAGCTGTTGCCCCGCTGGGCACCACCTTCGATTAGGTCTGCGAGGTCGCCCCGAACGTTGACTCCCGGAGTAATGCGCGATCGCTCATTCCCTAAGCTAGCATCAGGCTGGATCTGGGCGATCGCACTCCCCGTCCAAGACATCAGAAACGTGCCCACTAGGATGGGCGTGAGCGATCGCACAGCGAAGGGAAAGCCAGGGGACATGGGACAAACCTCCGAAACGGATGGGAATTGACAGCGTGAATAGAAATGGGTGCCGCCGCCCTAGTTAGGGATGGCGGGATTAAAACTATATTAGTCTTCATCCCCGTTACCCATAAAGTCAATATCCGGTGATCTACCGATGCAGCCAACGCTGATTCCGGTCTTCAGCAAACGAGTGCTTCTCGATTAAGTTTGATTACGGTGGAGGGAGGGCGATCGCATTTTCACCCTTTGGACACTGGGGTTGGGTGAGGTTTCCGAGGGTGGCAATACCGTATATTCTAAAGTGGGCGAAGCTAACGTATCCTGCGATAAGTCTGGGTCAGAAGTGAGAGGGTAAGCCACTTCAAGGGAAGTCTCGTCCCCATTAGTAAACTTGAAGGGAACTGGTAAAGAGGTTGCTGTGCTTGATATTCGACAAATCCGAGATAATCTAGAGGATTTTCAAACCCGCTTGGGGTTACGTGGAGACTACGATTTGAGAGCGATCGTGGCTCTGCACCAACAGCAGCGTGACCTGGATACTCAGTGCGCCGACCTCCAAACCCGGAGTAACAGCATCGGCAAAGAAGTGGGGATGAAAATCAAAAATGGTGCTGATCCGAAAGGAGAGGAGATCAAAGCCCTGCGGGATGAAGGGAACCAAATTACAACCCAACTAGCCGATTTAGACCCCCAGCGCAAAGAATTAGAAGCCCAGATTGAAGCTTTGTTGCTGGCTATTCCCAATGTCCCCGATCCCGCCACTCCTATTGGCAAGGACGACAGTGAGAATGTAGAAGTGCGTCGCTGGGGGGATGACTATCGGCCCCAAAACGCTGACCTTAAGCCCCACTGGGAAATTGGTGAGAGTTTGGGCATTCTGAATTTTGAGCGATCGGTCAAGATTGCCCAAAGCCGCTTTGTCACTCTAGTGGGGGCTGGGGCAGCCTTGGAACGGGCGCTGATTCAATTCATGTTGGATCAGCATATCGAGGCAGGGTTTATCGAAGTGCTGCCGCCGTTTCTGATTAATACCCAATCCCTCACCACGTCGGGTCAATTGCCCAAGTTTGCGGACGAGAGCTTCCAATGCAAAAACGATGATCTGTGGCTGACTCCCACTGCTGAAGTGCCCGTTACCAGTTTGTATCGCGATGAAATCCTCGCTGCTGCTGACTTGCCCATTTATCACTGTGCCTACACGCCCTGTTTTCGGCGAGAGGCGGGGAGTTATGGTCGCGATACCCGTGGCTTGATTCGTCTCCACCAATTCAACAAGGTCGAGATGTTCAAATTTGTTCATCCGGATACGTCCGATGCTGAATTGGAATCGTTAACTCAGCAAGCGGAGTCGATTTTACAGGCGCTGAAATTGCCCTACCGGGTGGTGCAGCTTTGCTCTGGGGACTTGGGGTTTTCGGCGATCAAGACCTATGACCTGGAAGTGTGGTTGCCGTCGGCGGGTGAAGCGGGAATGTATCGAGAAATTTCCAGTTGTTCTAACTGCGGTGACTTTCAAGCTCGTCGGGGCAAGATTCGCTTTAAGGAAGCGGGGAAAAAGGGAACTCGGCTAGTCCACACCCTCAACGGATCAGGGTTGGCGATCGGGCGAACCATGGCGGCAATTTTGGAGAACTACCAGCAACCCGATGGCACCGTGCGGATTCCAGAGGTGCTGCAACCCTACATGCGTCGGGACATTCTATAGTACGCGCTTCTATATTTGTTGCCTCAAGAATAAGTATTAGCCTAGAAACCCGGCTTCTTGAAGAAGCCAGGGTTCTAGAGTCCGCTTACTCAGTGCTATTGAACTAGGAATGGTGCGTTGTCACGCACCCTACGACTGGGAACTACGACTGGGAACGGTGCGTTGTCGCGCATTCTACGGCTGAGAAAGCTGATTGGGGGTTCTATAGTTTCATTCTTTAGAATCCATCAGCCCATAAAGTTCCTTCGTGGGGAACGACGTTAACCTGGACAGATGCGTCATATTCAGCGGCAGATTGAGCGAGGGAAACTCTGGCTACGGTGTAGCCGACGATAAACGTCATCCCTACGGCAAAAAGGCTCAGAACGACTCGATCGGAACTGGAGACTTGAGTTGTAGTGTGATAAGTCATGGAGCTTGACCTCAAATTTAGTTACGGCAGAGAAGATCTCACTTCTCAATCGTCGCAGCTTTTCAAGGTTGTGGGCACTCCCGTTTATGATTCTTCAGGCTTTATCGCGACTATTTCTCAGTATTGTGAACGATAAACACTCCCGGACGGTTGTACAAAATGTTCAGTCAATGCCATCGGTAAGTTTGCGTGGTGGGAAGCAACACCATAGACCATGCCTGCAACCAAACCTAGGACAGATGGAAAGACTAGAGACGAGATGGGATTTGGAGAATTATTCATTAATGGTGCTAAATAAGTCACAGCCCTTAGCGTCGCAACTCCATCTATTTGCTTCTGTAACAAGCGTTACTGTCTGTAATAGATTGGCCTAGATTGATGCGGCGATCGCATTAAAGTCATGCAAAGTCATGCATTGATTGCCCCACACCCCAATATCACTGCAAGTAAGCTGACTTTAGCTCCCAGCTTCTTGAAGAAGTCGGGGGGCTGGACTACACCTCATCCTTGAGTCAGTGGCATGACCTCATAGACCAACGATGCTCAATGTCTTGTAATACTTATGGACCAATAACTGCGATATTCTGAGATCAATTCCCTACATTGTTTTAGTAGCTTGAATGGCTTGAACTGAGGATGCCTATGAAGAGAATTGTAAGTACTGTTGCTGCCATGATGATGGTCCTAGCGGTGGCGATCGCCCCCTTCCTCATCATTCCTGCCGCCCATGCTGCTCCCAGTCAGGTATGCCAGTTTGACCCCACTCTAGGCCAACCCAATCCCTTGGGAATGCGATCGCTCCTCACCCTCACCGAAGACGAGGGCAACACCTCGGTCCTGCTGGAAGTATTTCCCTCCTATGTTGGCAGCTTTGAACCCGTGACTATTCGCTCAAGCCGCACCCTGCTGTTTTATGAAACAGGATTGGAAGCCGCACGCCAATTGATGTTGCAAGATCCAACTTACTATACAGAGCTAACGGGAGATCCCGATCCTCAGGGATTCAGTCACATCAACGCGGTGCTGATCTGTCGTCAACCCCAACCCGTAGAAGGGGCGTGTGGGACAAACAGTATGGGCCAATTCCGCAACGCGGAAGCTTGCCCGACGATGCCAGGTTGTATGAACTCAGCCAGACCGTCACCGATGGGAATGGGGATGGGGACGGGAATAGAGATGCCAGCGTGCAGGAGTTCGGCTAAATGTGAGGGGATCTCAACAGGTATGAATGCGGCCAAATGTGCAGCCAGACCCTCACCCACGAATACCTTCAACCAGCCAGAGATGTAGCCAACGCTCCCTCCCCATCATTCGCACCAACGCCCTAGCTGCCGACCCGTCCCTTTAAATTTCATTGCATCTGGGGGCTGTGGTTTCCAGATTCTCTGCAAATGGGCAGTTTAAAGCTATGTGTGTCAGTCCGTGTTCCTTGGACTGCGATCGCCTATGACATCCCCTGCTGTTCTCTGGCGATCGCCCGTACTATCTATCTCGTTCATTCTCGTTCATCCCCGCTCATCCCCGCTCATCTATTCCTTACACCCATTATTCACGGTTCACTCCACCCACTTGACCTATGCCAGCTAGCACTTCAAACTCCACTCCGGTATCGTCGTCCCAATCCTCGATGCCTGACCTCCAGCACCAGTCCCTTGAGTTATCGTTCCAGGCTTGTGATGCCCTCAAGTTGGCCCTGTTTAGCGGCAAGGGTGGCGTCGGAAAAACCACCTTCTCGTGCGGCTTTGCTCGTCGCTGGGCGCATCAGTTTCCGGATGAGCGCATCTTACTCATTTCCACCGATCCGGCCCATTCCCTCGGTGATGTGCTGGCGATGGATGTGACTGATACGGCCACATCGATGGCGGATTTGCCCAATCTCACCGTCCGGGCCTTAGACGCGGAGGCACTGCTGCAAACTTTCAAAGACCGTTATGGCGAAACCCTGGAAGTGCTGGTGGAGCGGGGCAGCTTCGTAGACGGAGATGATCTCAGCCCGGTGTGGGATTTGAGTTGGCCGGGATTGGATGAGTTGATGGGGATTCTCGAAATCCAGCGTCTCTTGCACGATCATGAGGCTGATCGAGTGGTGGTGGATATGGCCCCCAGCGGTCATGCGTTGAATTTGCTGGGCCTGATGGATTTTCTGGATAATTTTCTGGGAGCGATGGACTTGTTTCAGGAAAAGCATCGGGAAATGAGTCAGCGATTCACGGGACAGTACACTAATGACAGTACCGATGAACTTTTGGCGGATATGCGCAGCGAGTTGTTGGATGGTCGGGGGTTATTGCAAGATCCCCAGCGCACGGCCTGTTTGGTGATGGCGATCGCCGAACCCATGAGTTTGTTGGAAAGTCAGCGGTTTATTGCCTCCCTCAACGACTTGGAAATCGCCGTGGGAGGCATCGTGGTGAATCGACTCCTGCTCTCCCAAGCGGATAGTGACAAGGGTCTACCCAAATTACCACCCGCTCAACAGCGGCAGTTTATTGAACAGCAGATTATCCTCCAGAATTTCTTCAAAATCAGCGCGGACAAGCCCGTTTTTCAAGTGCTGCGCCAATTGGAAGAACCCATTGGTGGGCTGGCGCTGGACCAGTTGATGCAATCCTTGGAATCCGTTTCTGCCAAGACCATTGAGTACAGCCGGAACGACCTGGCCACGGTGGTATGGCCCAACCCGATTCCCCCTGGCTTTGAGGATTTTATTGCGGCTGGACGCAAGTTACTGATCATTGGTGGTAAGGGCGGTGTGGGTAAAACGACCGTGTCAGCAGCGATCGCCTGGGGCATGGCCGAACGATATGGCGATCGCAACGTTCGCATTATCTCCATTGACCCAGCTCACTCCCTCGGTGATGCCTTCGGGGTGGAACTGGGGCACGATCCCCAGAGCATTACCCCCAACCTCAGTGCCCAAGAAATTGATGCCGACACCCTCCTCGATCGCTTCCGGGATGAATATCTCTGGGAATTGGCGGAAATGATGAGTGGAGACAGTGGCGACGGCCCCATTCAGATTGCTTACGGTCCCCAAGCATGGCGACAAATCGTGGCCCAAGCCCTCCCTGGTATCGACGAAATGCTAGCGTTGATGACTGTGATGGAATTGTTAGAGTCCGGCGAACAGGACTTGGTGATTTTGGACACTGCCCCTACCGGGCACCTGCTGCGCTTCTTAGAAATGCCCACCGCTCTGGGGGATTGGCTGGCTTGGATCTTCAAGTTGTGGATTAAGTATCAGGATAGCGTTGGTCGGGTGGAATTTATGGGACGGTTGCGGAATCTGCGAAAGCGAGTGATGGCGGCCCAAAAGAAATTGCAGAACCCCGATCACACGGAATTTATCGGCGTGATGCAAGCCAATCGGGCGATCGTCGCCGAAGCCGTGCGCCTCAGCCAGTCCCTGGTGGAGATGAAGGTGCATCAGCAGTACGTGGTACAGAACATGTTTGAGCCAGGGCGCGAGGTAGAAGCAAATCGATTTCCCGATCAGACCATTGTCAAGTTGCCTGCTCTACCAAGGGTCATCCCGCCCCAAGAGCAAGTCCAAGGCGCGGCCAAGCTATTGTTTTAGGCATGATTTGCTAGAAATGTGCCGTCAGCCAATAATGGTGTGTTCCACTTAATGAATTAGCCAAGCTGATTTCGCTACTCTGCTCTTTTTCCTTTGTGGTGTAGAAGGGATGCACGATCGCCTCAAACGAAACGCCGATCACCTTCTGAGTCTGTCACTTGATAACCGTTCCCTATGCACTAGCTCAACTGGTGCATGGGAACAATTGTATTGAACAGAGAAAATTCCCAAAGAGGTAGGGCATCACAAGTAGAGAAGAATGAAGGAGAGCGATCGCTTTAATATCTAAATAAATTTTTGAAAAGAGGATATCAGTGTGCCCGATGTGGTAATCCCTGTGACTGTACAGCGGTTTTGATGCGCATTGATTTAACCCAGAAAATTGGGGCATAGGTGGTTTAGCTAGCAGTTTCATGATCATCGTAAAGCCTCGACTTTGTAAGGCTATACTGGTATTTTGTGGGGCTGATAAGACATCTTCCTTCCCTGATATTTCAGGCATCCTCTCAAGTAGGGAGGAATAAATGGGCGCGATCGCCTACCCTTCCCCAGCAGCAAAGACC
>JBFRWC010000003.1:0-7691 GCA_051439365.1 Leptolyngbyaceae cyanobacterium | reverse complement strand
ATGTGTATAAGAGACAGGCGAAGGGGTTCAGCCACCAAAATTAAATGGCTACCAGCTTAAGAGAGTGAGAGAAATGTAGAGGCACATACTCGAAAAAACAGCTAAAAAGGTAGATGACAAGACAGATGAACTTTGCCAAGCGGTGTTACGGGCTAAAGATTTTGGGGAATAGTGGTTATAGGGCTGAGTAAAGGCTGGCTAGGTTTCTCAAATAGTGCCGTAGCGGTAGGAACTTTGGGCCTTTGTACAGCTTGGCTGTATCAATTACTCAGGTAAGTCTCAAACGTACAACCTAGGACAAACATGAAAACACCAAACTTCATTGTCGTTGGCGCTCACAAGGCGGGAACATCCTCACTGCACCACTACTTAGAACAACATCCACAAATTTATCTCCCCCCAGAAAAAGGATTGGATTTGCTCTGGCAACGGAAATTCAGAGAATTAGAAGAAGCGGGTGAATACCTGGCTCAATTTGATGGTGCGGAGCCAGGTCAAGTCCTAGGAGAAGTTTCAAGTGTTTATCTTCAGCGAGGTCCAGAGCTGGTTGAAAAAATCAAACACCTATTTCCAGATGTCAAAATAATTGCAGTTCTCAGAAACCCGATTGATCGGGCTTACTCCCATGCCCTGTGGGGACGCAAGTATACTCAAAAAGAGATTGAAAATCTTGAACATACCATTGTCAATTCCCAAAAGTTCAAGAAAAACTACCTTTTTGCTGGAGAATACTGTACTCATCTGAAAACGTATTTTTCATGTTTTGAGCGAGAGCAGGTCAAGGTTCTGCTCTATGACGATTTCAGTAAGAATCCTCAGAAGTTTTTCTCAGAGTTTTTCAACTTTGTTGGAGTTGACCCAGATTTCTTGCCAGACACATCTCAAAAACTTCACTCAGGGTCGATCAAACTCACCAACTCCTCTACATATTTGTTGGCAAAAGGCCACTCACTCGGTCCGGTCATCGGTAAGTTTATCCCACAAGGAGTACGCACGTTTATCCGGGAAAAACTTAGTGCTAAAACACGTATGTCAAAGCCATCCATGTCAATGGGTTTAAGGCTACAGCTCATTGACTATTTCCGTGATGAGGTTACCAACTTGCAAGAGTTAACAGGACTGCAGGTTGCCCATTGGCTCGACGTACCGGATTGATGTTCCACTACAGAGGGAAAGGGGATATCTAAGCGTCAGATTATCTAGGTAATGGCCCTTGATACTTAGCCCTGAGGTCAGATTTCAGGCTAGAGCCGACACCCAATGGATATTGACCCTAGCCTGCTTTGGGTGAGAAGCCGAAATTGATGTTGAACTGTGGGATAAATTTGGTACTCTATGGAGGGGCTACTGAGGCGATCGCCTCCATAGAGTGGGTAAACGCTCAGGGAACATTACATGCCCGAGAGGCGCTGACCGGTTTCCTCAACATGGGGCATGGTGTCGGTAGCGCCCTAACTTCTGATGATCCATTGCCCTCGCTCCTAACAAAACTTTGCCTAGAGAAGGAGATTATCCCTTGAGAAATCCTCAAACCCTAAATACAATTAGCTTAATTGCTGGGATCATAGCCACTGTGGTTCTAGTGGTGGTGTCCAACTGTGTCGTCGTTATCTATCCCGGCCAAGCAGGAGTGTTGAGTATCTTAGGTAAGTCCCAAGATGGTGCGTTGCTGGAGGGGCTTCACTTCAAGGCTCCCCTGATTACAAACGTAGATTTTTATGATCTCACGATTCAGAAGTTTGAGGTTCCAGCCCAAAGTTCCACCAACGATCTCCAAGATTTGTCCGCTCGGTTTGCCATTAATTTTAGAATTGACCCCTTTCGGGTAGTGGAAGTGCGGCGAAAACAAGGTACTTTGCAAAATCTTGTGACAAAAGTGATTGCCCCGCAAACCCAGGAAGCCTTCAAAATTGCTGCGGCCAAGCGCAGTGCGGAGGAATCAATCACCCAACGACAACATCTTAAAGATGATTTTGATACCACCCTAGAAAAGCGCTTGAAAAAGTATGCAGTCGAAGTGATTGACACCAGTGTCATAGACTTGAACTTCTCTCCTGAGTTTGCCAAGGCCGTTGAGGAGAAGCAGATTGCTGAACAACGGGCACAACGAGCGGTGTACGTGGCCCAAGAAGCAGAGGAGCAAGCCCAGGCAGATATTAATCGTGCCCAAGGAAAGGCAGAGGCCCAGCGCTTGTTGGCTGAAACTTTGAACGCGGATGGTGGCGAGTTGGTGCTACAAAAAGAGGCGATTCAGGCTTGGCTCGAAGGTGGCTCAAAAATGCCTCGTGTTTTGGTGATGGGGGATGAGTCTAATGGTGTTCCCTTCTTGGTCAATCTGAATGATGTCTAGGTTCAACCCTTTCAGTGGGTGATGTGATAGCCAGTGTGTATCGGAGGCGTGAATGGGTCTGGAATTTTCTAAGTATCATGGGTTGGGCAATGACTTTATCTTGATTGACAATCGCCAACAGGCACAGCCCAAGCTTTCTTCCGAGGAGGCAGCGCGATGGTGCGATCGCCACTTTGGCATCGGTGCAGACGGGGTGATTTTTCTGCTCTCCGGTCAAAGCGGCACGGACTACACCATGCGCATCTTTAACTCCGACGGGTCGGAACCGGAAATGTGTGGCAATGGCATCCGCTGTCTGGCCCGATTTATCGCCAATGTGGAAGCCTGTGATATTGCTAGTGAACCTAGTTACCGTATCCATACATTAGCTGGAACCATCACACCCCAACTAAAAGCTAACAGCCAAGTGCGGGTGGATATGGGGGAACCGCAGTTACTTGCAAAGGAAATTCCCACAACGCTGGTGGCGGCAGAGGAAAAAGCGATCGCCCAACCCCTAGATGTCGCAGGGCAAACCTGGAGCGTCACCTGCGTCAGCATGGGTAATCCCCACTGCATCACCTTTGTGGATGATATCAGTGAGATTGACTTAGTGAACATTGGACCCCAGTTTGAACATCACACTGTTTTCCCCCAGCGCATCAATACTGAATTTATTCAGGTGGTGCGGCCAGACTATCTCAAAATGCTGGTGTGGGAACGAGGGGCTGGGGCAACCTTAGCGTGTGGTACTGGGGCTTGTGCCAGCTTGGTGGCGGCAGTGCTGAACCAGAAGAGCGATCGCCATGCCACTCTAGAACTGCCTGGGGGCTGCCTAGAGATTGAATGGTCCGCCTCTGACAATCATTTGTATATGACAGGTCCGGCAGAATTAGTGTTTGTTGGGCAACATGGTTAAATCACCGGACTTCTAAATAGGTTGCACCAGAAGTTTGGGCTAGGAAATATATGAAATCCCCGGTTTCTTGGAGAAACCGGGGATTTTCTTAAAAAAATGGAGATCTGAGCACAGAACTTTAATAGATCACGCCACGATATTGCAACGGCTCATCTAATTTTAGGGGGACGTATCGGGGAGCGCGGAACGTAAATGTCGCCCCCATGAATCGTCCTAAGCGATTGGTTCTAGGAGTGTTTGCAAGCTGTGGATGGGGGGCTAGCTGACCACGATAGATCAAGGGCATAAGGAGATCTCCAAAAAGGTGTTCAAGCGTTGCTTGTTATAAGGATTAAGGAATTACCTATTGATTGATACAGGTGAGATAGGATAGATTCCGGCAGATACGATGCTCAAGGTGACAGAGTACTGCCAAACTCGTGCATGACATGAGTCCCTTAATGAGGACACCTTATCTAGTACATAACACCACGAGATTGGAGATGGGGGGCAGTACGTCGGGCAGGTTGTTTGGCCTGACGGATGGGTGAGGTATGGCCACGAAAAGTTCCGTTCATACCTGTTTCAAGCGTTTTTGTCGTCGTAGAAGGCTGAGCTGTTTGGCCACGATAGATTAAAGACATGGGGTTTTTCTCCAAAGTAAGGGCTTAAGTGTGTGTGTTGGCAACTCGATAAGTCAGTAAATGTCTCGTTGCTCGTGTTCCATGAGTCCACTATGCTCCAACTGTTCTGAGAAAAAAATAAGGAAACGATCAGGTTTTTTCAGGAATTTGTTCAGATTATTCAGGTAGTTTGTGCCAATCTGCCAATTTTGTGATGTTGATGAAATCGACGGTTGATACCGATCACAACTTGAGGCGGGGTTGTCCAACACGGTTGGGATCACAGATGAAGAAGTATGACAAACAAAACAGGCGATCGCCCATGTAAGGTGGCGATCGCCCAGATTTCATGAGGTATTAGAATGAAATAAGCGGTCAACCTTCTATGCTTGGTGCGTTACGCTGGCGCTTTTCTGGTATGCCCTTTGGGCTATACGACACCCTACGAGTTGGCTACAAGTTGGGGTTCTCAGCTTGACCCATAATCTTGGTCCTCTGCTGACTAGGCTTTTTTCAACCAGCTAAACATTGCCCGTAGATCTTTGCCGACCTCCTCAATGGGATGCTCGGCTTCCTGACGGCGGATAGCATTAAATCCGGCCTTGCCCGACATATTTTCTAGCACGAATTCACGAGCAAATTGGCCCGACTGAATTTCTGACAAAATCTTTTTCATTTCAGCGCGGGTTTCATCCGTAATGATGCGTGGCCCACGGGTGTAGTCTCCATACTCAGCGGTATTGGAAATGCTATCGCGCATCGTGGCTAAACCCCCTTCCACCACCAAATCTACGATCAGCTTCACTTCATGCAAACACTCAAAATAGGCCAGTTCCGGTTGATACCCCGCATCCACGAGGGTTTGGAACCCAGACTTAATCAGTTCACTTAAACCACCACAAAGGACAACCTGTTCCCCAAACAGATCGGTTTCAGTTTCTTCCCGGAAAGTGGTTTCCAAAATGCCAGCGCGGGTGCCGCCGATGCCCTTGGCATAGGCCATTGCGCGATCGCGAGCCTGCTCTGATGCATCTTGATACACGGCAAACAATGCGGGGACTCCCTGGCCTTGCTCATAAGTCCGTCGGACTAGGTGCCCAGGGCCTTTGGGTGCAATCATCACCACATCGACGAATGACGGAGGAACAATTTGGGCAAAGTTAATATTAAAGCCGTGGGCAAACGCCAGCACATTCCCCGCTTCCAGGTTGGGTTCAATTTCGCTGGTGTAAATTGCTTTCTGCACCTCGTCGGGCAACAGAATCATGATCATATCGGCACTTTTAGCCGCATCAGCAACCGATTTGACAGTTAGCCCTGCGGCCTCGGCCTTGGCAATTGACTTGCTGCCCTCATATAACCCGACGATAACCTCCACCCCACTATCCTTCAGATTGAGGGCATGGGCATGGCCTTGGGAACCATACCCAATGATCGCGACCGTTTTTCCGTTGAACAGGTCTAAATTTGCGTCAGCATCGTAGTACATGCGGGCCATGATTGTCAGTCTCCTTACCGTTGATTGAATTACCGTTTGCTTAATCGGGCGATGGGTGCTGTGCGAAGACACAAGCTCCTGATTTTAGCAGACCAATGTCAACAGTCCCAGCTTTCTTTACGTATTACAGCAATTCTCACGGAGCATGGGTTTATTGCTTGTAGCAGGTGATATCTCTAACGGTTCCCTCGTAGTAGAGAAATTTCCCCGCTGGGTCATAAACCATGCGGGCGCTTTCAGAAATCCAAATCACGCTGCCATCTTGTCGATAAACCTGGGATTCAAAGTTAGCTAACGTTCCCGTGCTGTTGATTTGGGTGATGAATTGGTGGCGGCGATCGCCCTCCACATAGAGACTGGACTGCATCTGATTGACCGATTGCATCATGGCTGATGGAGACTCATAGCCATAGATTTTGGCGAGGGAAGCGTTGACTGCAAGCAGATCCCCATGGGCCGAGGATTGGAACATGCCATCGACAGCCTGATCAAACATATTCCGATACAGAGCTTCTGTGACTTGCCGGGTTTGAATTTCTTTTTGGAGATTCTCGTTCTGTTGAGCTAAGCGTTTTTGGAGCGTGTGTAATCTCAATTGATGTTCAACCCGAGCCAGCACCTCCTCTAATTGGAAGGGCTTGGTAATATAATCAGCCCCACCCATGTCAAACCCCCGGACTTTATCTTCATAAGCAGTACTCCCACTTAAGAAGAGGACAGGAATATCATGGGTTGATGGATCATCTTTCAGTTGCTTGCACACCTCAAATCCGTCCATTTCTGGCATTCGGATATCCAGCAGGACTAGGTTAGGCAGCAACTTTTTGGCACGACTGATCGCCATTGTGCTGTTGATCACACTGGAGACATCGTAGCCTTGGCGCTTGAGAAACACTTCCAAAAGATTCACATTCACGGGTTGATCATCCACAATCAGGATCAGACCGTGGCGCGTCTTTTCCTCGGTTTGTAGACCTAATAGCCAGAATAGACGTGACTCTAAATCGTGGAGATGCTGCTGATTGATCTTGGGCCGATCATCACTGATTTGCTTATGCATCATGGCCAGTCGCTGAATCTCACGGGTGGTGGATTCTACTTTGGCATCGTCTTGATAGAGCTGTTGAATGATGCTGTTCAAATCACTGAGCGGATTGATGGTTGTTCCCGTTTCTATGGTGACGACAGGGGTTAAGCGATCAAAATTCTGTCGCAGCAAATTACGAATGTAGTAAGAATTGATCGGGTCTAGAGGCATAGTAGATAGAGCGAGGGTGATGGATAGTGGAAGCAAGGGGCGAATATTGCCCAGGCGTATGGTCCAGTTTGTCTGGATAGACCCTCCCTTGGAGAGACCGGGGAGGAATATGGGATGAATCTTAGGCTTGGCTCAGCTTTGTGGGAAACCTAAGCTGTCGGGGAGCGGCTCTTCAAGTTTCAGGGTGCCCATTCTCAACCATTAAGTATCGTTGGGTTTCTTAAGAAGCGGATGAGGGGCTGGGAGCGATCGCCACACCTTTGGACGTTCACACCAATAACCCACTCCAGTTAAACCCCATTTAATCCGGAAACACAATAGACAATGATAATTCGGGAGATATTTCGTAAAAAATAGGGCCAACGTCGGCTTAGCCATAAAATTCTGAATATCGCGGATTTTATGACCTTTCCCCGATACAATGTGCATGAATCAATGGCTCGACTGAATAGCCCCACTCAATAGCCTGCCTGAATAGCTCAATTTGATGACCCAATATGTGAGTGGCCCAATGTATGAGTGGCCCAATAAAACTGCTCACCCTCTCGTTGCACCGTATCTACTGCTAGCCCATGACTAATCAGATTCCATCTCCATCCCCCAATCATGAACATCACGATGAGGCGATCGCCGCCATTATTGCTCTCCTGACTCTGGGCACCGTTTTTTTTGTGGCGGTGGCGCGCAATGGTGGAGTCAGCACCCAATCTCCCACTAATGTTCCAAACCTCACTGCTATCCAGTTAGAGGCTGACCCACTCCTAGCGGACACTGATGAGAGTCCGGCATCGGCGAGGGGCTTGCGCTTGCCGTTCCCTGGGCTAGGAGTAGCAGAAACTGATCGTGCTCTTGAAACATCAGATGAGGATACTGTCAAGGAAACAGGAGAAGAAGAGGGCGATCGCTCAGCCATTGCCACCCTATTTCCCCTAGACTCCACTACTGCTGCCGATAATCCTGATGGGAATGAGACGGTTCTGTTCAATGCCGCTCTTGGGGAGGAAGACACGCCGGAGGTAGCAACAGAAGTATCCCCTGAGCAGGTGGAGGAACCAGGGGCCAATCCTGACGATGAGGATCAATCG
>JBFRWC010000002.1:0-12702 GCA_051439365.1 Leptolyngbyaceae cyanobacterium | reverse complement strand
GCTACGTTCAGTAGAGCTATTCCTCGATTATTCTCTGTCCCATTACCACTGGTGCCACTAAGGGCTATAGCTCCGTTGCCTGTTGTTTCGATTACACCACTATCCTGAAAGTAAATCCCTGAGTTATTGTTCGTAGTGCCCCCACCAGTACCAGTGATAGTTACATTACCATTGACTGAACTAATCCCTCCAGACTCAACGGAGCCAGCCTCAGCAAAGTGAACGCCATGATTACTCCCTCCTGCACCATTCCCGATGCCAACAAGATTAATATCACCATTCACTGAGCGAATACTACCACCAACTTCAGCAAGTTCTCCAGAATTAGGGTCAACCCGTCTTGTGAAGAGAATACCTCGATTGAAATCAGTACCATTATTGCCGCCTATACCAGTGATGTTAATTTGACCATCTGTTGTGCTAACTTCTGATGCTGTACTGATTTCAACACCTACAGCACTTCTATCACCCGGCCCTCCCCTGCCCGTGAGAGTGATGTTGCCAGTACCAGTTGTAGCAACGGTGGAACCAAGCAATGCTCCAGTTCCATCTGGTCCGCCAATTGCAATTCCACGATAATTATTTGGTCCATTGCCACCAGTACCATCTAACGTGATATTTCCATCAGCAGATATAACTTCAGCATTACTATAGAGAAATATTCCATAGTGGCTAATACCATTTCCGCTGCCACCACCTGTTCCTTCTAGTTCAATATCGCCTGTAATTGTCTCAAGTCTCGCAGTGTTAGAAATCCAGATACCCACATTGTCATTTAAAATATCACCGTCATTTATGTTCTCTGCAACTTCACTACCACCTGTACCGTTGAATATGATGGAACCATTACCTGTGGCTTCTGCTAAAACATTGAAAGACAATTGAATTCCAATATTTCGTCGTTTACTCCCTTGTCCAGTACCAGTTAAATCAATAACTCCATTTTCTACTCTCAGAGTGGAACCAGTTACATAGATACCACGATTAAAGTTCTCGCCATTGCCACCAGTCCCATCTAAAGTGATGTCTCCATTGCCAGATGATTCAAGAAGACTACCGCCAGAAATTAAAATTCCATTTTTGTCGTCTGTAATATCGGCACCATCATAACCACTACCAGTAAGGTTGAGACTTCCAGCACCAACATTAATATCGCTGTTATCAATCAGAATTCCGTTTGGGAGTGCTGCTGTTCCCACTCCAGATATCGTGATATTGTCGTTCGTTGTGATTGTCGAGTTAGTGATAGCAACAGCACCACCATCAATACCATCAAAATCACCATTAAAGTTGTTGCGGATCTCCGAAGTGAGATTGGAGTTGTCAATTGTAATACCGTTATTGGCGAACATATCGATTGCCCGTGCAGTAATATTGGCTCCCTGAACGTCAATAGAGCCTTCTCCTGTATTTGCAGCATCAGTTCGAGAGGCATTAAACGTCATCAACGGTGATTGAAAATTTATATCACCAATAACAGAAATATCACCATTTCCAGATGCAAAGACTAAACCACTCAAACCATCTTGAATTGCATCCAGATCCGTTTGGGTAATATCCAAAGCAGCAGTTGTGTTGTCTGTATCACCAACTGTAATATTCTGATTTAGAGCAGCACTTCTCAACAATAGCCGAGTTCCAATAATGGAATCAGTACCCCCTATAAAATCGATTTCACCACTTTCGATAGAAATAAAATTAGCGTCCAGTCCACCTATACTTGCAAAGGCTGCTTCTATAGTTAAATCCCCTCCATTGGTGCTGATAGTATCTCCAGGATTCATGGAAAAAGATCCGGCACCATCTTGATCCGAATCAGCCCTAAACTGGACTGAATAGAGAGACTGTCCCTGTGCACCACTCGGATCTTGCTCAAAAATTGTCGGTAAGCTTAGATTATTATCTGCTAAGTCATTGACCGTAATATCATTCGTTGCTTCCAAAATAATAGTTGCATTGTCGGCTAAACCCTCCAATGCAACTTCAGAAATCGTAAATGTAGCCCCTGGAGTCTCACCATTTAAGATCTGGTTATCGATTAAGTCATCATCGTTGGCAGCTCCATTGCCATTAACAATGGTTATATTCTCTGGGTCAAGTAATAGGGTTCCGATCGCTCCATTAGGAGCAGAAACATCCACATTCCCCCGAAAAACCAAATCCTGCTTGCCAGAAACTTCCACAAAACCGCCATTACCCGAATTTTCACCACCACGAGCACTAATCTCCCCGAAAAAGCCCGTCTCCCCATCGGCCCACACAATCACCCGACCGCCATCACCCCTATCCAACGCATTCGCCGAAATCGATGACTGACTATCAATCACTGTTTGAGAGGCATTAAATACCGGACCTGCACCTTGATAGTCGCCACCGATGCGAACCGTGCCGCCCCCGGTGGGACCGTCAGCGGAGAGTGTGGCGTTGAGGAGGAGAGTGCGATCGCCCAGGACGTTGATTTGGGGTGATGGGGAGTTGGGGAGTTGGGGGGTTGGGGAGTTTTGAGTGTTTAGTTGTGAGTTTTGAGTTGGGGAATTGGTGTTGAGGGTGCCGGAGGCGATCGCCATACCAGGCCCAACCGGAATCGAGTAGGGGGAATTGGTGAGGCTGATGGTACCATCGGCGTTGGCGATGATATCGGTGGCGTGGGTGGTGTTGCCGCCTGTGAGCAGGGCGGGTAAATCGAGAGGCGTGAAGGGGAGGGCGTTGGGAAGCCTTGGGTTGTTGATTAATGCCCCATCTGTCGTTTCCAACTCCAAAATCAATAAGCTATTCTCTTGGCTGATGCGAACCAGATTATTGCCTTCAATGGCGGCGATCGTAATCGTGCCACCGGGGGCGGTGAGAGTCCCAGTGTTGATCACGGTGCCGCCCATGAGCGTCAGGGACTCCCCAGGGGCGACGGCTAGATCCCCAGAATTCACCAGTGCGCCGGGATGATCCGTCGTGAAGGCAAACGCATTGGGATTGCCCACCAAAGAGGCGTAATCATTGGTGCCAATGGCGCTAAACCACTGGCCATCCCCAAACCCAATCCCTGTGGCCGTGGTAGCCATAAAAGAACCGGGGACATTCAGGCTTGTGCCCTCCCCGAAAATCATCCCCGCCGGATTCATCAGAAATAAGTTGGCGTTGCTTCCCGTCAGTTCAATCCGACCATTGATCAAGGATGCCGCCCCGCTGGTGACACGACCAAAGACATTTTCAGTCCCCAGCAGGGTTTGAAACTCGGCGATTTGATCCGCCGTGAGATTAAATTCACCAAAACTGTGGAATTGATTCGTCTCGGCGCGGGTGCCATCGCGGATGGTGAAGTGCTGACCGTTCTGTTCCACTGTGGTGCCTGTGCCATCATTGGCGGGGACGATGTCGGCGATCGCTGTCAAACCATGACAGAGCGTGGCCAGCAAGGAAACAGAGGAGGCGAGGGTAACACGGTAGAGCAAAGAGGGGTTGAGCATGGGCTTTTGGGGATGAGAGTTTTGAGTTTTGAGTTCTGGGTTCTGAGTTCAAAACTCAAAACCCAGAATTGATCAGGGCTTGAAATAGACATAGACGCTGATCAGGGTTTTTCGCAAAATTTCCCAAAAGAATTTAGACATGACCGCATATCGCTAAAATAAGTGATGTGGAACTGCTCTCTATTCACTCACCTGATTCAAGATAGGCAAATCAAATGGTCCAAACGTCTTCCCCCTTTTTGACCCTACAGGAGTTTTTGCAGTGTCCGGAAACTAAACCTGCAAGCGAATATATTGACGGGAACATTATCCAAAAACCGATGCCAAAAGGACGACATAGCCGCCTTCAGGGAAAGCTTGGCGCGACGATCAATGATGTGGCTGAGACCGCTAAAATTGCCTATGCCTTCCCAGAACTCAGATGTAGCTTTGGCGATCGCTCCATTGTCCCCGATATCGCTACTTTTTCATGGGAGCGCATCCCCTTCACTGCAGCAGGCGATGTTCCCGATAACTTTGAACTCCCCCCCGATTGGACCATCGAAATCCTTTCCCCAGAACAGCGCCCCAACAAAGTGATTGGGAATATTCTCCATTGTTTAGAACACGGCACCCATCTGGGTTGGTTGATTGACCCAAGCGATCGCAGCATCTTGTATTTCCAACCTCAACAACAGCCTGTGCTGTGCCCGGGTCATCAGCCCCTCCCGGTTTTGCCCGGTCTAGACCTAACCCTCACCGCAAATCAAGTTTTTAGTTGGTTGAGCATGAAGTAGCCAGTACGCTTAAAGGGTGTTGGGGTCGATCCCCATCTCTTGCAGCTTTGTCAGAGCTTGATTCAATTTGGCTTGAGCCTGTTCCTGGGCTAATCGAGCATCCATTCATACTGTTCGGTATTGTCTGCCATTGGTTTGCCATCTGAGTCCGGATATAGAGTGTCGGGAGCAATGGGAGTTTGAACCATGTCTTCTACCTTAGAGGTTTGAGGTCAACAGAAACTAGATTAGTTCATTATCACTACTAATGGGGTGATAACCTGACTTATTCTCCCGCCAGGTTGGCCCGGATCTGCTGGCGCACGGTTCTCACCCAGGTGGTTTCTCCCATTGTTTGGCTCAGTTGCAGAAACCGGAGGATATCATTCCGATGTAATGATGGCAGGGCAACGGAGCGCTCTTGGGGACAATAGGCTCCGTCTATCAGAACATTAATGGTTAAGGATTCGCCATTAAACTGCCATACTTCGGGGATCCCCAGCTTGGCGTAAATCCCCAGCCGATTTAAAGAACTGCGGGTATGGTCAATTTCGATCGCTAAATCTGGTGGAGGATCGACCGCTAAATCAATTTCATCTCGACCCCGGACAATGGCCTCGTTCTGAATGTAATAACACTCATCCGCTTCCAACCCCTTGGCCAGTTCTTGCCGCCTCCAAGTGGTCGAACCCAGGCTGACAATCTCGGTTTCTGATTCCTCCGTTGTTACTTCTACTAGGCGACCCATCAAACTTTTATATCGTTCATGGGGTGGCAACGGCACCATAATTTCTAAGACTCCCTGGTCATAGGTTAAACGTTTCCCTGGCTCTAATTCCAAATCCCGAATCAGTCCCTCATAGGTGGTCCAACTGACCCCATTCAGGATCATTGCACTTTGGGGTAGGGTGACAACGGTGGTCATGATCTGTCTCCTGTTATTCAGTTTCTGGGGTGCAGCAATTGATTAGGGGTTCGTTGGCGATCGCCTCCAATCCCACGGTCGGATAGCTTAATAACTGTTGCCATGCTTCGATGTAATCAGTATTTTCTGGTTCAGCTAACCGTAGCCACCCCAACACCGTCAGGGCATCATACCAAACTTGGTTATCGGCATAAGCGGTGCTGAAACTGGTAGGGTTATCGGATGACCAGTCTGGATGGGCCGACACATCCACATCCACACGGCGAATGTTGCCAGAAAGCTCCATAGGCTCATTGCCAATTTCGTCACAGGAAATTTTCAGGGTCCAGCGGTAAACTGTCGAGGGAATAAGCTGATCGGGAGATTCAGCCGGGGCCAGATCAGCGGGAACTGGCCCATCCGTGAGCGCGACCGGAAAAAAGTGAATGCCGGGTTGAGTATCCTGCATCTGGAGTCGCTGTCTAGTCATGGCCTCTGCGACCATCGTGCCATCCTCACCCATCTGAAAGGTTTCCACAAAGAGTCTGGCATCATAGTCTGAGCGAAGACTGAAGGGAAGATAAATCCAAATATTGGGAGTTCCCACGGTGGTCCATCCCCCCCTGTTATCAACAGGTAAAAGCGCAATCATCTCCCGATTCACGGTGTCATCGGCAATATCGCAACCTTCCCCTCGGCTCCCCGCAGGCTTACTGTCTGACGGCTGACCCACATCAGAAAAAGGTGGGGATGGCGGTGGGGATTGGGCTAATGTTTTTTGAGCGATCGAGAAAGCAGCAGTTAAGGCTACCAGGGCAAGGAAGATGGGAAAAGCTAAAGAGTTTCGATCCACCCCATCCAGTAAATCATTCACCATCCAAGAAAAAGATTTCATCACCTTAAACCTCACTTTTAGCTTCTAAAATTATTCAAAACATTAATTTCCTGTAGGGTGGATACTGCTCACCCTACTTGGGCCTTTGATCCAACCAGGGAATCGGAATCAGTTGTTGATGTTGCAACACTGTCATCACCGCAATGCAAGAAATGATTGTAGGCACCAACGGGAGCCATAACCCGGTCTGTAAGAATAATAGACAAACCACGCACAACCCGGATAACGTGACGGCTGCGGCCACAATCAACTGGAAGCGACGATGGAAATACACCGCCAGTACCCCTGAAAATCCTGACCACACCAAGATCCACAGTCCATCTCCCCATTGGGGCCACACCCGCAGTAGAGGCCGATCGTCCAGCACCGCGCTGAGTAATTGGCTGACCATGTGGGCATGGAGTTCTACCCCAGCCATCTCCCCATAGGGAGTCAAGTGAAAATCGTGGAAACTGTAGGCGGTGGTGCCGATGAGGATGACGCGATCGCGCACCAATTCCTCCAACTCCTCAGCTTTGACCGCACCGCTGAGGATAGCCTCCAGAGAAAGACGCTCAAAGGAATTCCCCGCCCGGTAGTTCAATAACGTCGCATATCCCCCCATATCGACCCGGTGGTAGGGGCCGTGGTGGGGCAAGAGTCGGGGAAATCGGGTATCGCCGATCACCAGATTGCCCTGTCCATCTCGATCAGCACTGATGCCGTACACTCGGTAGAGATGCCATCGGGCCAGTTGATAACTCAGGGAAAACTCCGTTTCACAACCTTGGGTAGCCGACATGGCAATCAGTAGCCGCCGGACATGGTGATCGGGATCGACGACGGCATTGTTGAAACCCACTTGAGCCAGGGGAATATCAGGTGGTGGCGGAATCGCAGGATCAGGACGCGATCGCGCCTTACTGGTACAAATAAAGATCGTGTTGGCATAGGGTTCATTGAGGTCGCGATCGGGGGTCGTTTGGTCAGCATCAACGGTTGCTAAAACCGAATTAGGCATCACGGGATTTTCCCGAAAAATATCCACCCCAATTACCGCCGGGTTATGTGGCTGGAGACGCTGAAGCAAATCATGTAGCGCCTCGTTGGAGAGAGAGCCATCACGGTCATAGCCTTGGTCATCCTGGTATGTCAGATCCGTTTCTGAGAGAGTGATCAGCAATAAACGCGGGTCAACGGGGTCCGGTGGTCTCAACGGCATCAGTTGATTAAAGGTCCAAAACTCCAGCGGTTGCAAGAAACCGAGCAACCGAATCCCCATGACCAGGCTCGTCAGCATAAAGCTAACGGCGGTCAAGCGGGTGAGTTTTTCCTTGCGGGAAAAGGTTTTGACATTGGCAGCACGGGGCGGGGGCAGAAAAGCAGTTGGGGTCTGGAGCGATCGCCAAGTTGGTGGCACTTTAGCGGGATGCTGATAAATCATCGGCAACCAACTGGCACAGGGAAACTCCTGTTCCAGGGATTGCAACCGCTCCCGCGCTTGTCGTTCCGCCTGATATAACGATGTCCCTTGAGCAAAGGCATCCAGAAAATACTTGAGAAAGGTATGGGCCACATGGTCAGGAATCGCTTGGCGCATCACGATCATCTGGGGCAGTTGCAGTTCAGCCAGGGCATGGGCTAATCCCACGCCGCTACAGGAATTAAAAATGGCAAGCTGGAGACCGTTGGCGATCGCCTTTTTCACTCCATACTTCAGATCCTCAATGGTCAATGCCGTAGTGGGATTGAGTTGAAGAATTCCGTCCCCCTCGGCCAACGTATCCGAATGTCCGGCAAAGAAAAGAATATCCCAAGAACGGGTGTAAAGCTGATCGTGGAGTTGGGGTAATGAGGGTTCTACCAATAACTCTACATCGGCCCGTGGAAGCTGGTTTAGCAATTGGCGATCGGTGTCGATGTCGATGTTAGTGCGATCGCCCAACACCGCCAAAATCGAGACCCGTGACGTTTTAGCTGGAGGTACTGATTCATCCAACACCTGCTGAAACCGTCTCGCTCCCATCGCAATTTCTGCATTGGGATAATCCTCCACAAACGACCACAGATGCCAGGGCAGGGCATGAATCTGAGGACTACTACTGCGAATCAACACCCGAATCACATCGTCTATTGCCAGTAACCGACAAAGATGACGCTCTAAATTAAGGAACGAGGGCGATCGCAACCACTGGTGAAAGGAACGAGTCAGTTGCTGAGCTGCGTCCCGACAGTTGTCCAGAGACTGGAGAGTGCCATCATACTGGATTTTGTAGGGCTTGATTCCACGATGGGTTCCCGCAGGTTGGGGTTGGAGCCACTCACCATAGGACTGCTGCCATTGGGCCAAATGCTGCGCTAATTCGGGATTAGCAGGCAGCATCCCATCCTCCGACAGCAGCGGATACTGGCCATCTTGGGTAATGTCGAGAGACACCTGAAATCCCTGCTGTTCTAAGTCTCCTGTTAGTTTCAGGACCACTACACGACTCATGAATATGCCACTCCCTAAAATGGACCGTTGGGTCAAAGCCCCTGATATACAGCTTTTGTCGATCGTATTTTGTTGATCGTACTATCCCGGTACAGAAATTCTCGCGATTGTTAGATTCTCTAGAGAAATTTGGGGCCATAAACGAGTCATAGAGGGTGAATTGGGTTTTTCGCAGTAGGACATATTCGGTTTTGGGAAGCGATCGCCTAATGCTTGGATCAACGGCGATAGATGGGGGCGATCGCTTCATTTACAACCCTGCGACCGGGGCCTTATCCTTCGACCCAGATGGAACCGGAACCCAGGCTCCGGTCCAAATCGCTAGCCTCATTGGGCGACCCACCCTCAGTCATACAGACATTATCGTTGTGTAGCCTTTAATGCTACTGCTTTCAGTTAACCCTGCGAAAAAGAACCCTGCGAAAAAGAACCCTGCGAAAAATCCGATGGTCAGCCTATAGCTACTTAGAGACACACTCAGACATCGCAGGTTGTGAGAAGAAGACCTACTCTGACCTGTTCAAATTATTGCCAAGATTTTTAATGATTAGGAGAACTACCATGAATCCAGATGTAGTGAACACGATCGTGGGTACGCTAGATAACGATACGTTAATTGGGACAATTGAGAGCGACCAGATTGAAGGACTGGCTGGCAACGACTGGCTCCAAGGGGCCGAGAATGATGATGTCCTATCGGGGGGTGCTGGGAATGACGCACTCTATGGCGGCGAGGGCAACGATGAGATTAGGGGAGATGCAGGCGACGATCGCCTCTATGGAGATGCCGGGAATGACAAGCTTTTGGGCGGGACTGGTAATGATCTCCTCATGGGCGGTGCGGGTACTGATTCTTTCGATGGGGGTGAGGGCACAGATACGGCTAGCTTTATGGATCTCACCGCTTCAGTAACAGCCAATTTAACGGCAGGGCAAGCACGTCATCTCAACGAAAGTGGCACCGAGATCATTGAAACGCTCATCAGCATTGAAAGTTTAACGGGCACTGCCTTTGATGACCATCTGACCGGGGATGCCGCCAACAATCGATTAGTCGGTGCTGACGGTAACGACACTTTGGTTGGGGGAGCGGGACACGATACTTTCTTCGGCGGCACCGGGGTAGACTCCTTTGACGGGGGCGATGGCATTGATACCGTCTATTTTCAGGAACAGGTAGCGATCGCCGCTGATCTAACCCAAGGCCAAGCCTCTTACCTCAATCAGAATGGGGTTCAAGTGGTGGAAACCCTGGTTGATATTGAAAATCTGGTTGGTACTGACTCTGATGACCGCTTTATTGGGAATGCCGCTGACAACGCATTGCATGGGGGTTCTGGGAATGATACCCTCGTCGGTGGTGCCGGGAACGATCGCCTCTTTGGGGGCACTGGGGTGGACTCCTTTGATGGGGGCGAAGGAGTTGATATCGTCTATTTCCAGGAGCAGGTAGCAATTACTGCTAATCTCACCCAAGGGCAAGCCTCCTATCTCAATCAGAACGGGGGCCAGGTCATTGAAACCCTGACTAGTATTGAAAATTTGGCTGGCACTGATTTTGATGACCACTTTACGGGGAATGCTGCGAACAATGCGTTGTATGGGGGGAAAGGAAACGATACTCTCATCGGTGGTGATGGTAATGATTACTTAAGTGGCAGTGAGGGGAATGATACCCTCATGGGTGGTGCCGGAGACGATCGCCTCTTTGGGGGTACTGGAGTCGATTACTTTGATGGGGGTGATGGCGGGGATATCGTCTATTTCCAGGAAAATGTGGCGATCACTGCTAATCTCACCGAAGGGCAAGCCTTTTACCTCAATCAGAACGGGACCCAGGTAGTGGAAACCCTGATTAACATTGAAAGCCTGGTTGGTACTGACTTTGATGACCACTTTACGGGGAATGCTGCGAACAATACGTTGTATGGGGGTAAAGGAAACGATACTCTCATCGGTGGTGATGGTAATGATTACTTAAATGGCAGTGAGGGGAATGATACCCTCATAGGTGGTGCTGGAAACGATCGCTTCTTTGGGTGGACGGGCGTTGATTCCTTTAACGGGGGTGATGGCAGCGATAGTGTGTGGTTTCAGGAAAATACAGCGATTACCGCAGACTTAGCCCAAGAAAAAGCATCCTATACTAATGAATCGGGATTAGAGGTGGTCGAAACCCTGATTGATATCGAACATCTGGTAGGGACAGCGCTGCATGATTATTTAGCAGGTAACGACAAAAATAATGATCTGCATGGTGGTGACGGCAATGACATTCTCATCGGTGGTGATGGGCACGATCGCCTCTTTGGGGGCACAGGGATTGATGTCTTTAATGGTGGCGCAGGGATTGATCACGTTTATTTCCAAGAAAATACGGGCGTGACCGCCGACCTAAGCCAAGAACGGGCCACCCACCTGAATGCAGCGGGAATTGAAGTGATTGAATACCTAATCGATGTTGAGCGTTTATCCGGCACCGATTTTGATGACCACTTCACGGGTAATGATGAGAATAATGACTTTTACGGTGGTGATGGCAATGATACTTTTATTGGTGGAGGCGGGAATGATCGCTTCTTCGGCGGCACAGGGGTTGATTCTTTTAACGGGGGTGAAGGCAACGATGCGGTTTACTTCCATGAAAACGCCGCCATCACTGCTGATCTCACCCAAGGTGAAGCCTCTTACATCAATGAAAGCGGCGTAAAAGTGATTGAAACCTTGGTTAGCATTGAGCAGTTGGGCGGCACAAGCTTTGACGACCATCTGACAGGCAATGAGGTCAACAACGGTCTGACCGGGTATGGGGGCAATGATACCCTCAGCGGCGGTGCAGGCCATGACGTTCTCCGGGGCGGTGAGGGTGATGATACTTTGTTGGGTGGTGACGGCAACGACGTATTGCTTGGAGGAACTGGGGTCGATTCCTTTAACGGAGGTGAGGGGAGCGATCGCGCCGAAATCCAGGAAAACTTTGCCATTACTGCCGACCTCTCGCAAGGCTGGTCCACCTATGTCAACGACTCCAATGAGACTGTGATTGAACCCTTGGTTAGCATTGAGCACTTGACTGCGACCGCCCTGGATGATCAAGTCACTGGAAATGGCGAGGTCAACCACTTATTTGGGCTGGAGGGTAATGATACCCTCAGCGGTGGTGCAGGCAATGATGTTTTGCGAGGCAATGAGGGTAATGACATATTAATTGGCGGCGACGGTAATGACCTGCTTTACGGAGGAGCCGGAGTGGATTCCTTTGATGGTGGTGCTGGAATCGATCGCGCAGTCCTTCAGGAGAGCTTTGCCGTCACCGCAAATCTCACCTTGGGACAGGTCACTTATGTTAATGATTCTGGTGAGACTTTCCTCGAAACCCTGACGAGCATTGAGAATTTGGAAGCCACCGCCTTTGATGATCAAGTGATTGGGAATGCAGAGGCCAATATGTTGTTGGGACATGGGGGGAATGATACGCTGCGAGGTTGGGATGGGAATGATTTTCTCATGGGGGGTGACGGAAACGATACGCTGAGAGGTGATGATGGGAACGATACCCTCCTAGGTGGTGCAGGTGTGGATTCCTTTGATGGCGGTGCTGGGAGCGATCGCGTTGACCTCCAGGAAAATTTTGCCGTGACGGTTAACCTTGCCCAGGGACAGTCCACTTACGTCAACGATTCCGGTGAGACCGTGGTTGAAACCCTGGTTAACATTGAGCGCTTGATGGCAACGGCCTTTAATGACCAGGTGACAGGTGATGCTGGAGTGAACGACTTATTTGGGCTAGCAGGTGACGATATCCTCAACGGTGGTGCAGGCAACGATCGCCTCTTTGGGGGTGAGGGCGCTGACACGTTAATGGGTGGCTCTGGCAATGATATCCTGGTGGGCAATCAAGGAGCCGATACTTTCTCATTCCTCACCTCGACCCAAGAAAGCGACACGATCACAGATTTCTCATCGGTCGATGGTGACGTAATCCAGATTGCGGCTAGTGGCTTTGGTGGCGGTCTGGTGGTCGGGGAGCTAGCGGCTGATCAATTCGTGATTGGGACAGCGGCAGTCGATGGGGGCGATCGCTTCATCTACAACGATACGACGGGGGCACTATCCTTTGATGTGGATGGGACGGGGGCGATCGCCTCCGTACAGATTGCTCGACTGTCTTCTGTACCGACCCTCAGCAGTAGCAATATTCTAGTGGTTTAGCA
>JBFRWC010000001.1:0-7796 GCA_051439365.1 Leptolyngbyaceae cyanobacterium | reverse complement strand
AACCACCCCCTCTAACTCCCCCTTGCAAAGGGGGAGGACCGGAGTTTCCCCCCTTTGCAAGGGGGGACTAAGGGGGGTAAAGCCGAGTTTTGGACTTCAAAATGAGATGTGTGTACACCGTAGCCTTATGAAGGGGGAGGACCGGAACATCCCCCTTTACAAGGGAGGAATGGGGGGGTGAGGCAAGGGACTTTAGCTTTCACACTCGCTCTAGAATTTGCAAGGAGGTTGCCCATGGTTGCATTGGCAGAAACAGTGACAGAGAAGCGGTTGACCACACAAGTGGCGGATATTGCCGACGATACTACGGTGATTCGCTCCTTGGACTGGGACCGCGATCGCTTCGATATTGAATTTGGTCTTCAGAACGGCACGACTTATAACTCGTACCTGATTCGCGGCGAAAAAATTGCCCTCGTGGATACCTCCCACGCCAAATTCCGGCAACTGTACCTGGACATCCTCAAGGGGGTAATCGATCCCGCCACCATCGACTACATCATCATCAGTCACACGGAACCAGACCACAGTGGCTTGGTCAAAGACATGCTGGAACTGGCTCCCAAGGCGACGGTAGTCGGGGCAAAGGTGGCGATCGCCTTTCTGGAAGATTTGGTCCATCAGCCGTTTGAACGCATCCTGGTCAAAAACGGCAGCACCTTGGATTTGGGTAACGGCCATGCTCTGGAGTTTGTCAGCGCCCCCAACCTCCACTGGCCCGACACCATCTTCACCTACGATGCCAAAACCAGCATCCTCTACACCTGTGATGCCTTCGGCATGCACTACTGCAACGACTTCACCTTTGATGAAGACCTCAAAGCGATCGAACCGGATTATCGATTCTACTACGAGTGCTTGATGGCTCCCAATGCTCGTTCCGTTCTCAACGCCATGAAGCGGATGGATAAGCTGGGTGAGATTACCACCATCGCCACTGGTCACGGTCCCCTACTACGCCACAACTTGGTGGAGCTAACGGAACGCTACCGGGAATGGAGTTCGGCTAAGGCCAAAGCTGAAGCACGGGCAGCGGTATTTTACGTGTCGGATTACGGTTATAGCGATCGCATCTCCCAAGCGATCGCCCGTGGTATCACCAAAACCGGAGTGGCTGTGGACATGATGGATCTCAAGGATGCCGATCCCCAGGAAGTGAACGAATTAGTGGGCCATGCCACCGCCCTTGTTGTGGCGACGCCTCCGGCCTCCGGCACCTTTGCTAGCCAAACCCAAGCCGCCGTCAGCACTATCCTCGCTGCTGCCAAAGATAAGCAGGTCGTGGGTATGTTTGAGTGCTACGGCGGTGACGATGAACCCGTGGACACGATCCTGACTAAGTTCCTCGACTTGGGCTTGAGCCAAGGGTTTGAGTCCATCCGGGTCAAAGATACACCGGGCGAAGCCACTTACCAGCTTTGTGAAGAGTCTGGAACTGACTTGGGCCAAAAGTTGACCCAGAAGACCAAGAACAAGAAGATCAAGTCCCTGGATGCCGAGATGGAAAAGGCATTGGGGCGGATTAGTAGTGGTCTGTATATCCTGACGGCCCAGAAAAGTGATCTGACTGGTGCCATGTTGGCCTCTTGGGTTTCCCAAGCCAGCTTTGAACCCCTGGGTTTCACCGTAGCTGTAGCCAAAGATCGGGCGATCGAGTCGCTGATGCAGGTGGGCGATCGCTTTGTCCTCAACATTCTGGAAGAAGGCAAGTATGCACCGTTGATGAAACACTTCCTCAAGCGGTTCCCCCCTGGTGCCGATCGCTTTGAAGGTGTGAAAACCTACGGTGCTGAGAACGGCTCCCCCATCTTGGCCGATGCCCTGGCCTATCTGGAATGCGAAGTCTCCAGCCGCATGGAATGCAGCGACCACTGGATTGTTTACAGTACTGTCAGCGCAGGCAAGGTCTCCAACCCCGATGGCTTGACAGCAGTACACCACCGTAAAGTGGGCAATTACTACTAACGGACTCGATTGCAATTTGTTGCCAAAGGTGTTGTTAAGCCAATGCCTTTGGCGAATTATTTGGCAGATATGCTATTCTGAGCAGAGTTACGCTCCTCATGGTTGGGGAGCGATCGCGGGATGTGGCGCAGCTTGGTAGCGCACTTCGTTCGGGACGAAGGGGCCGCTGGTTCGAATCCAGTCATCCCGATTTTCTAAAGTGGAACAAAATTCGTCGTCCTCTCCATCCTCGCGTTAGCAGGTGGGGAAGGTTTCATCCATAATGGCTTGGACCGCTCTGATTTCTTGCACTAGAATATCAACGGCTTGTTCTACCTCTGCCTCTGTGGTGAATTTGCCCAATCCCATTCGCAAGGCACTTTCAATCTGGTCATCTGGTAACCCCATTGTGCGGAGGACATGGGATGGGGTTTCTACGCCGGATGAACAGGCGGACCCGGTGGAGATGGCAAGTTGGTGGCGAACTCTGGCAATCACGGCGCTGTTAGGAATGCCAGGAATGGAGATATGCAGGTTTCCGGCAAGGCGGTGGTTGCGATCGCCGTTGACGACAAGGTTGGGGATTTGAGTAGTGAGGTGGTGTTGGAGGCGATCGCGCAGTTCTCCTATTCTCCGCTCGTCTGCTTCCATTTCGAGCGATCGCCATCGGCAAGCTTCCCCTAGTCCCACAATGCCGGGAACGTTGAGGGTCCCTGAGCGGAGTCCCCGTTGATGTCCACCACCGTAGAGTAAGGGTTCTAGGTGATGATCCCGTTGGACGATGAGGGCACCCACCCCTTTAGGACCGTAGAGTTTGTGGGCAGAGAGGGCCAGCATGGTAATACCCCAATCCTGGATGTTGACGGGAATTTTGCCCACGGCTTGGGTGGCATCACAGAGGAAGGGAACGTGGTAGCGCTGGGCAATCTGGGCAATTTTCTCGATGGGGTAAAGGGTGCCGACTTCGTTGTTTGCGGCCATGACGCAGAGGAGATGGAGACCGCTGGCGCACAGTGGCTCAATTTGGTTGAGATCGATTTGAGCCTGGGCATCAACGGGAATTTCAATCAGGTCAATGTGGCCTTGCTGTTGGAGGGCATGGCAGGTATCGAGGACGGCTTTGTGTTCGACAGCGGTGATGGCAACCCGGATGCTCTCACCCCTGGCCCCTCCCCCAGAGCAGCCCTCACCCCCGGCTCCTCTCCCAGAACGGGAGAGGGGAGAGCAGAGGGTGCCTTGGATGGCGAGGTTGATGCTTTCGGTGGCTCCGGAGGTCCAGATAATGGTGCGGGGGTCGGTGTTGATGAGGGTGGCGAGGTGGTGGGTGGCTTGTTTGACCAGGGTTTCGGCTCGGTCTCCCCATGTATGGTCGATGCTGTTGGCGTTGCCGAAGTCGGTGGTGAGGGTGTGGAGGATGCGATCGCCCACACGGGGATCGACGGGGGTGGTGGCGTGATAGTCGAGGTAAATCACTTGGCGGATGGACTGGGTGGAAGGGTTGGCAGACTGGAGTGGGTAAATTCTTCGGTTTGGGAAGGGGGGTTGATCATGGTGGGAACGGGCTAGCGATACTTCCTTAGACTGTATCATTGGGGCATTGATGATGGAACAACCGGAGCGGGAAAGTGCCATGATAGCCGTAAAGCAGCCCAATTATCTTTCGCCAGAAGACTATCTTGAAGCTGAAAAATTAAGCTTGGTGAAACACGAGTATCACGATGGTGACGTTTATGCAATGGCAGGTGCTAGCGATGAGCATGTCACGATTGGGGTCAATATTACTTCATTATTGCGAAGTCATTTACGGGGAAGTGGTTGCCGGGTTTATGGTTCTGATATGAAGGTTCAAATCGATGCGGTCAATCATTATTATTATCCGGATGTGATGGTGAGTTGTGATCAGCGCGATCGCGAGTTTCGCTATTTCAAAAAGTATCCGGTGTTAATTATGGAAGTCTTGTCGGAGGGGACGGAAGCGAAGGATCGGGGTAGGAAATTTGAGCATTATCGTTATTTGGAGACGTTGCAAGAGTATGTTCTAGTGAGTCAGGATCGGCGGTGGGTTGAGGTATTTCGGAAAAATGAGGCGGGACTATGGGTGTTATATCCGTTTGGTGAGGGGGATGCGGTGGAACTGGTGGGAGTGAGGATGAGAGTGGAACTGGCATCTTTGTATGAGGATGTGGATTTTCCAATTAATATGGAGGAAAACAATGACTCGTCAACCATTACTTGAGTCTAATCATTCGTATACATTCAACAATTATTTTGATTTGGGATTTACGGTGGATGGGTTAGGGGCTAAGTTTGGATATTGAGTTGAACGAAAATTCCTTCGCCCACGCAGGGATCGACGGGGATGGTGGCGTGATAGTCGAGGTAAATCACGAAGTCTTCAATCAGCCAACGAATCCGCCAGTCTTTGATAGTAAGCATCTAATGTCTTTTGTGCATATTCCTTGATATCAATCTTATCCTCAGCAGTGAGTCGATTCCATAGGGCTGTATCGAATTTTAGACTGGATATATCTCTCATATATTCGATAAATTTTCGCTTTTCAAATTTCTCGAATGGATTTTTAAGCATAATGCTTTCAATATCGCTATCTGTTAGTTCATTTACCTTCATCATACGACTTCCACTCTTCTCGATGATCAATCCTCTATTGAAACGATCTTGATAAAAAACCTTGAAAAAATCTGTTAAGTGAGCAACTTTGATTCTCCCTTTCTCATCAGCTAGTTCCAATAAACCAAGCAGCAAAACAGGTTTATATGAATAGCGCATATCCATACTACGGGTAAACTCTATAAACTTTTCCTTAATGTTAGATTTAGTTACAGGAATAATATTGAACTGTTTACGAATCTCATCCAATCTATCTTTTCTAAAATAGTAGTATGTTTGAGACCCAATAGGAATTGTGTGGTCTGGTTCAAGCTTATTTGTTTTTACCCAATTCTTGACAACATTATCGGCAACTCCCAACTCTGTTTCTAGTTCACTGGTCTGAAACATATCCTTAACTTCATCTTGCCACCGGAAAATGTCAATTACCTCATATTTTTCAGCCCATAAACCCAGGTTAATAAGAACATCTGGCTTCTTTGCTTCCGCCTCCAACATTTCACGAGGAGCTGCAACTAGGGCACCGGGCTTATAGTTGGGTTGGTTGCATTGCTGATGCAGGCTTACTGCTTGGTTGTAGCGATTAGTATTATCAATAAAATCAAATACCCAAAGACAATCTTTATCTGGTGACTTTCGAGTCCCTCGTCCTAGTTGTTGCGTATAAACAACCTTACTTAGAGTTGGACGTGCCATCAGTAGAACCTCTGTTTCTGGGGAATCCCAGCCTTCATTTAGTAGATCACAGGCGCAGAGAACTTGGATATTGCCTTTATGATAGTTATCTAAAATCTCCTGTTTCTGGTTTTCAGACATCCGTCCAGAAACATAGGCTGCTCTAATACTCTTATTTTCAAAAGCGATCGCCATTTGTTCTGCATGGTTTACATTTAAGCAAAAACATACTGCTCGTTTGCCTTTGACATGATTGATATAGGTGTCCACAATAAGTTGGTCACGGTCAGGGACAAGTAATTGTTGGCCTAAATCTTTGCTATTGTAATTAAATCCATTGAATCGAATTTTTGTTAAATCAATATTAGTTTTGACACGGATACATCGAATAGGGACTAATAACCCTCGTTCAATTGCTTCCTTTAATTCCAAACGATGGGCACAGTTTTGGAAAATTTCTAGTAGTGATTGTCCATCATGACGTTCTGGAGTTGCAGTTAAACCCAAGATAAATCTAGCGCGGAAGTAAGCAATCACCTTCCGATAACTATCGGCTGCTGCATGATGACTTTCATCAAAAATAATATATCCGAATTCTTGTGGATCAAACTCTTCTAAAGACTTAGAGATAGACTGAATTGTGGATAAAACGATATGAGTTAATGGTTTTCCTTCACGTTTTTTATAGATTGAAGAATCTACTTCTGGCCACAATTCTTCAAATCTACTTTGAGTTTGCTTAATTAATGTCTTCGTATGAGCGATATAAAGTGTTCTCAACCCTACTGCTTGGGCATCGGAAATAGCGATGTGAGTTTTACCTGTCCCAGTGGCATGGGTTATTAATGTAATTGTTTTTCCTTGCTGTCTCAATGTCTGTAATTCAGACAGAGCACCAGATTGGTGTTCTCTCAGCGAGAATTCACTGGCTTCTTGCTTAGGTAAAAATCCGTCTAGATGACCGTCAGCTATTTCTCTTTCTAAGAAAAGTTCTAATTGTTGCTGAACCCGTTCTCGTTCAGCCAAAAGCTGGAAATCAGTCCAGCGGTATACTTTCCATCCCTGAAAAATCAAGCTATTTTGGCGCACGAGTTGGTCACGGTAGTCGGCAGGCGTGACCATTGCACCATTGGGGGAATGCCAAGCTTCTCCATCAATTTCAAAAGCATACTTGTGAAGTCTGGAGACAAATACGAAGTCAATAAAACGACTATTTCCATCAATGTCTTTAAATGGATATTGTGGGATGAATTGCTGAATACGTTCAAAGCCTAAAACATCCTGACAAATTTCTATGAACAAATCTTCACTAGAACTGCTATCAAGCGATCGCTCATTATTCATCATTATTTCATCCAAAATCGTTTCATTGCTAGATTAGTGAATCTCAGAACTAAAATCATCAGGGAGGTCACTGAGCGTTACGTTTAAGGCATCACAGAGAATTTTCATCTGAGCCACCGTGAGACTAGGAACACTCATTCCCCGCTCCCAATTGCTGACGGTTTTGCTGCTGACTCCCACCAGACGGGCCAGCGCTTCTTGTGACAGCCCCGCTTGCTCCCGGAGATGCTTGAAGGTAGACAGTGACGATGATTCCGGCTGCTGTTCGGGCATATAGAAATAAATTTCTAGAAACAGGTTGACAAAACGGGTGGTTTTCTAGAAACTGGTTTCTAGTTGAAATGAATCCAGTCTATTTAAATGAATCCAGTCTATTTGAAAACGTCGGGTCACGGTTAGCTGTGGCCCACTCAACTCTTATGGAGTTCAACCCATTCTATGATTTATCAACGTTCTCTCCATGCTTGGGTAATAATTCGTCGATTACCCAATATGCAGCGGGTTGTGGTCAATCGGTTTCGGGGTCGTCGAGAGGCCGAAAACTATTTGCGAGTGTTACGACGATTGACCCCAGACAGCGATTTTGTAATTATGTTTGATCCATCGACTCAGGAGCTACAACCTATGGCACGTAAGGAATTGAATAAGCTGGTGCGCGATAATATCCCCGCCATTCTCGACTCTCAAGGGATTCGCTTTGAATCGGTGACAATGGCTGACGCAGACTATCGGCAAGCACTACGGCAAAAGCTCATCGAGGAGGCCCAGGAAGCAGCAGAGGCCAGTGAACATCACATCATCACCGAGTTAGCCGATCTGTATGAGGTGATTGACACCCTCATGCAAGTTTACGGGATTAGTAGGAATGAAGTCTTAAACAGTCAGACGATCAAACGCATAGAACGGGGTGGTTTTGAGCAACGGTTGCGGTTACTGTGGACAGAATCTTAGCAGAGATGTCATTGCTCAAGCCTATCAAAATCCATCCCCTCGTAGAGATCCAACAATCCAATGGTAAATGGCACCGACTGCAACTCCAACACCGCCTCCGGCCCCCGATACTCGGTCAACAACCACTGCCCCGTCTCCGTCTTCCGGTGGTGCATCACATAATACTGCCGCTGGTCAATCAGCACATACTCCTGCATCTCTGGAATCGAGCGATAGTACATGAACTTATCACCCTGGTCATAATTCTGAGTTG